>SCUR01000538.1 GCA_004297235.1 Candidatus Manganitrophaceae bacterium
GTCCGCCCACGGGCCGTTGCAAAAACCAAAGGGCTATGGTATAAATAACGGAAACTATTGGGCAAAAGATGGCCATTTTAAAGGTGGCAAAGCTCGGGAATCCCCTCCTTCGGAAGATCGCGGCGCCGGTGACCCCGGCCGAGGCGCAAGACCCGCTCTTTCAAAGCTTTTTGGAAGACATGGTCGAGACGATGCGCAAATTGGACGGCGTCGGGCTGGCCGCCCCTCAAGTTTTTGAATCAAAACAGATCATCGTCGTCGAGGCCAACGCCAACCCCCGCTATCCGAATGCGCCCGATCTCTCCCTGCTGATTCTGCTCAATCCAACCTTCACTTATCTGTCCGAAGAGAAAATCGAAGGGTGGGAGGGGTGCCTCAGCGTCGAGAACTTACGCGGAAAAGTGGTCCGATCGGCGCGGGTCGGCCTGAAGGCCTTCAATCGCCACATGGAACCGATCGAAATGGAGGCGGAGGGATTCCTTGCCATTGTCTTCCAGCATGAGATCGATCATTTAAACGGCAAAGTGTTCCTCGATCGGATGAGCGATTTCTCCACCTTGACCCACTTGGCCGAATTCGAACGCTTTTGGGTGAGAGATCCGGCGGAGGTCGGATAATCGTCTCATCTTTTTCTCCCCTTTGCTCAGTGTTTTGTCCCACCCTTGACCCGACAAAGAAACAATCTTCAGATATAATCGAGATCGATGCGCGTTAAAATTACGGTCCAGAAATTTAATCCCGAGGTCGACCAGAAGCCGTACCCCCGCGATTACTTCGTGGAGGCGAGCCGGGGGATGACCCTGCTCTCGGCCCTTTTGAAAATCAAGGCCGAGACCGACGGCACCCTGACCTTCCGCGCCTCCTGCCGGGCGGCGATCTGCGGCTCCTGCGCGATGCAGGTGAACGGCAGTCAAAAGCTCGCCTGCAAGCTCCCCCTCAAAGAAGAGCTCGAACATCACGGGAAAATCGAAGTGGGGCCGATGGCCAACATGCCGGTGATTAAAGATATGGTCGTCCAGATGAACCCCTTCTGGGAGAAGGTCCGGGCGGTCGATCCCTTCCTGATGACGAAAGACGGCGCGGAGGTCCCGACCGAAGCGCTGAAGGATCTTCACGAGAAGCTGCACAACGCCGACGGCTGCATCCTGTGCGGGGCCTGCGTGTCGGCTTGCACCGCCTATGAAGTCTCCTCCGGCTTTTTGGGTCCGGCCGCTTTGGCCAAGGCGTATCGGTTCCAAGCCGATCCAAGGGATCAGGCGCATCTTCCCCGCCTGGAGGCGCTTCAAGGACCCGACGGCATTTGGGATTGCGTCCGCTGCGTCTTCTGCGTTCAGGTCTGCCCGAAAGACGTCCGCCCGATGGAGCAGATCGTCCGCCTTCGGCGCCTCTCGATCGACGCCGGATTCTCCGACTCTGTGGAAGCGCGGCATATCACCGAGTTTACGAAAGTGGTCGGCAAAGAGGGTCGGCTCAACGAAGCGCTCCTGCCGGTCCTCATGACGTGGGGAAATATTAAGAAGATGCTCCGAATCATCCCGCTCGGCATCAAGATGTTCTTCCATGGGAAGACGCCGTTTCCATTCAAGCGGGTCCCTGGGGCCGATCAGGTCCGGGCCATCTTCAAATATTGGGAGAAAGCGAAATGAAGTACGCCCTCTTTCCAGGATGCGCCGCGAAAGGAGCCACCCCCGAGCTCTACGCCTCGACGATGAAGGTGGTGGGGCGGTTGGGGCTCGACATTGTCGAGCTGGAAGCGTTCAACTGCTGCGGCGCCGGCGTGATCACCGAAGCCGACCCCGACCTCGCCTATACCCTCAACGCCCGAACCCTCGCCACCGCCGAGAAGATGGGGATCAACAACGTCATGACGATCTGCGGCACCTGCCAGGGGATCTTGGGGGGGGCGAACAAGAATCTTCAAGAAGACGAGGCGCTGCGCGAGCGGATCAACCGGGCCCTTAAAGACACGACCGGCCTGGAGTACCATGGGACGGTCGAGGTGAAACATCTTCAGTGGATCTTGGTCAAAGATTTCGGGGTGGACGAGCTCGGCAAGTTCATCACCCATCCGCTGCACGTCTCAATCGCCCCCTTCTACGGCTGCTATATTTTGCGCCCCTCCCGCGCTACGGGATTTGACGACTGGGAGAACCCGACCTCGTTGGAGAAGCTGATACGGGCCGTCGGCGCCTATCCGGTCGAATACGACGGCCGGACCAAATGCTGCGGCTTCCCGGTGCTCCTGGAGAAAGATCAGATCTCGTTGAGCATGGTGGCGCAGAACGTCGGGGAAGCGAAGGAAAAAGGAAGCGATGCGATGGTGACCCCCTGCCCCCTCTGCCATATGAGTCTCGACATCTATCAAGAGCGCGCCGAAGATCGACTCCAACAGGAACATCCCGACCAGACGCTCGGTGTGCCGATCCTCCATCTCCCCCAACTCCTCGGCCTCGCAATGGGCTTCTCGCCGAAAGAATTGGGAATGAAACGACACCTGGTTTCCCCCGCCCCTCTGATCGAGAAAATACAATAGCAAGGACCGCCCATGGCTGAAATACAAATTCCGGAGTGGGTTCCCCTCTTCCCCCTCCCGAATGTGGTTTTCTTTCCGAAGACCTATCTTCCTCTCCATATCTTCGAGCCGCGCTATCGTGAAATGGTACAAGATGCCTTGGGTGGAGACCGGATGATCGGCATGGTCCTCTTGAAAGAAGGGTGGGAAATCGATTATGATCGCAATCCGCCGATCTTTCAGATCGGCTCGGTCGGGAAAATCGTCCGATCCCAACGACAGGACGACGGCCGGTATAATATTCTCCTCTACGGTCTGAAAAAATTCCTGGTCCGGGAGGAGAGCCATGATCGCTCCTACCGGCAGGGACACATCGACATCGTGGAAGAGCCGCAGACCGAGTCGCTGCTGGCCCCGGTAAAAGAGCGGCTTGTGGAGCTGACGATGCGATACCGGCAGAAGATGCCGGGCGGGGAAGCGCTGGAATCGGTCCTGGAAATGGGACTTCAAGACGACACGTTGGTGGCGACCCTCTCGGCGGGGTTGCCGCTGACCGTGCTCGAAAAGCAATTCTTATTGGAAGCGGAAGATCCCCACCAACGGGCGCGGCGACTGACCGAATTGATGGAGATGGGTCTTCAGACGATCGGACAAGCCGACGGACAAACGGAGGAATAAATGGCCGAAGAACTAAAACCGGGAGACGACGCTCCGACGTTCATCCTTCCCTCCTCGGACGGCGGGGAGGCCGATCTCACCTCCTATCGAGGGAAGACCGTCGTCCTCTATTTTTACCCCAAGGATGACACCCCCGGCTGCACCAAGGAGGCCTGCGCTTTCCGAGATTCCTTCGCCGCGCTGAAAAAAGCAAAGGCGGTGGTCCTGGGGGTCAGTCTCGATCCGCTTCCCTCCCATCAAAAATTTATTCAGAAGTACACCCTTCCCTTTCCGCTGTTAAGCGATGCGGATGCCGCTGTTTCCAAGGCCTACGGGGTCTACAAGCTGAAGAGCCTGTATGGGCGGCAATTCTGGGGGATTGAGCGATCGACCTTTATCATCGACCCGAAGGGGAAGATCTCCCATCTCTTTCGCCGCGTGAAGGTCGACTCCCACGTGGAGGAGATCCTTTCGGCCTTGAAAAAACCGGCGACGGTCCGGAAGCGCTGAGCTAAAAAGGGTTTGACATGCCGTGAAGACGCGTGATATAGTCCCAAAATCGGTTTTTATTCAAAGCAACATTAAATATTTTAAACATAATCAAAGATGAGGGAGGTAGTCCTACCATGGCACTTTTGATCACCAGTGAGTGCATCGCCTGCGCAGCGTGTCTGCCCGAATGTCCGAATGAGGCGATCTTCGAGAATCGAAGCGATTGCGAATCTAAGGGATATAAGTTGACCGGTGAGGACGGGGGCGGCCAGCTGGCCCACGCCACCAGCGACAATATTTATGTCATCACCTACGAGCGCTGCACCGAGTGCGTCGGCCACTTCGATGAGCCCCAGTGCGCGGCGGTTTGCCCGGTCTCCGACTGCTGTATTTCCGATCCGACCTATCCCGAGAAGACCGATGTCCTTCTGGCAAAAGCCAGGACCTTGAATCCGGACAAGGAAATCGATCCGGCGCGTGTCTGGAGCGGAGTTCGCAACTAAGCGCCTCGTAAGGGCGGCTTGAATAAAAATGGAAAGGCTGAACGAATCGGCCTTTCCATTTTTTTTGCGGATGCTTAGAGCCGGTTCTTGAAACAGATGACCAGATCGCGCACCGAGATGATCCCGACGATCTTCCCCTTGTCGGTCACGGCCAGATGTCGAATCCCTTTCGTCGCCATCAGATCGTTCGCCTCTTTTGCCGTCTTGTCGATATCGATCCCGATGACCGGTTGACTCATGATCTTCTCCACCGGCGTGGTGTCGGGATTCAACCCCTCCGCAAGCGCTTTCCGGACGAAATCGGTCTCGCTGACGATGCCGATCCGCTCCGTCCCCTCGCTGACCAAAAGGGAGCCGATCCGTTTGTCTCGCATCTGCTTTGCCGCATCCCGAAGGGTGACCTTGGGAGAAATCTCATGAATGTCCCGATGCATCAAAAGGGCTAATGGCGTCATCTTCTCCTCCCTCTCCACTCGACGATCAAGTCTAAAGGCTGCCTATTAATTGCGGAACCATCTCCGACGCGCGCCCGGTGAGCCACGCGTCGCAATCCACGAGCTCTGAATCGACGGTGTTGATCTCAATTGTAAAAGCCCCATGGGCCTTGGCCAACGAAGCGAAAGAAGCGGCCGGTTGAACCACTCCCGATGTCCCGACGACCAAGAAGACCTCTGCCGATCGACACGCCTCCAGACTCTTCTGCAAATCGACCGGATTGATCGCCTCCCCAAACCAGACAACATCCGGCCGAAGCAGCGCATGACAACCCTCGCAGGCGGGAAGCGGCGGAAGATCCAGGGAGCGGTTTTCCGTGGTCCGGCCGCAGTCGGTGCATCGGACACGCCACAAACTCCCATGCAGCTCGATTATCTTCCGGCTTCCAGCCAAGAGATGAAGCCCGTCGACGTTTTGGGTAATCAACGTAAAATCGGAGCAGGAGCGCTCCAGCACAACCAACGCGTCATGGGCCGGGTTCGGGCGCTTCTCGGCGATGATCTTGCGCCGCCAGTGATACCACTCCCAAACGATTTCCGGATGGGACTCAAACGCCTCCGGCGTCGCCAACGCTTCGGCCCGAAACTGTTTCCAAAGCCCGCCGTCCCCGCGAAAGGTAGGAACGCCGCTGTCCGCTGAGATTCCGGCCCCCGTGAGAACCGCGATGGACCGAGCGGAAGAAATCCGATCCCGCGCCGCGTTGATGTCACTCTGGTCCGACACAGAGCGATCCTCCTCAAAGTGAGTGTGAGTATACCGAATCGCCTCCACGAAAACAACAGGATCCGATTCTCTCAACGGCTTGCTTGGAGCGAAGAAACGGAATCCGCTCCCTCCGGCGCAGGAAATTCAAGGTTGAACCCGCCTCAGTACCGTTTTCTATCCGTCTGATCAAATTTCTTGACACATTACAAAAAATTTATATTGACATAAAGAAGAGTAACTAAGTATTCTAAGCCGTTTGTGTAAAATAAATTCGAGGAGGCAAAGAATGCAAGGCTTACTTTTGGTGGAAAAGGAGAAGGCGCAACGGCGTAAGATGAAGGAGGCCTTGAAGCTGGGCCCGATGGCTCACCGGCTTTACGAAGCCGAAACCCTCCGGCAGGGGCTTCGAATTCTCTCCAAGGAAAAGGTCGATCTGATCATCTATAACGACCCCGCCTTTCCCCGTTCTCCTCAAACGGACCTCTCGCTTCTCTCTTCTTTCGCCGAGCAAAAAACGGTGCAAGAAATTCCCCTCCTCCTCATTGGGCCTCTTCTGGCACCCGCCCTAAAACGGAAGGTGCTCGACAGCGGCGCCTGGGATTATATCGCCCGACCCTACCGGATTGAAGATCTTATCCTTCGGGCCGAAGTTCTCTTGCGTATCAAAGCGACACAGGATAAACTCAAGCAGCGCATCCGTCAACTGGAACGGCTCTCCATTATCGATCCCTTGACCGGGCTTTACAACCGTAAATATCTGAAAGAGTTCCTTCAACGGGAAATCCGGCGGGCGGAACGGCAAGGCGGGCAGATCTTCTGCATGATGATGGATGTCGATAATTTCAAAAAGATCAATGATGATTCAGGCCATCTCAAAGGGGATCGGGTCTTACAGGAGATCGGAGCGACCCTTCGAGATCTTCTCCGAGGTTATGATTTCGCCGCGCGCTACGGTGGAGACGAATTCACCATCGTGCTTCCCCAAAAAATGGAAGAAAAGCAGGCGCTGGAGGTCGCGAACCGAATCCGTCAGACGATTGCGGGGGAAACTTTTGGCGCCACCCGGGGGAGAAAAGGGGGATCCCAGTTCACCGTCAGCATCGGTCTTGCCCGGTTCCCCTTTTCCGGCATCGACACCGAAGAGGCGCTCATTGCGGCTGCGGATGACGCCCTCTATCAAGCCAAACGACAGGGGAAGAACTGTGCGATTATTCATCAGCAGATCTCGATAGAAGAATGAGTTCGTCCGGGAGAAACGGCAGGCTCGAAGCATTGATCCAGCTCTTGGGAGAGGAACCTTCCCATTTTGAGATCATCCGTCAGCGGCTCGTCGAAATAGGCCCTTCCGCCTTGCCCGCCCTGGAAAAGTGTGTCCGGGAAGGACCTCCCCTGGTCTCGGAACGGGCCGACCAGGTGATCGAGTCGATCCGGCTCGAGTTGCTCGATCAGGAGTGGCAACGCTACGCCGAAGAGGAGCCTTGCTCTCTGGAAGAAGGGGTCTTCCTCCTGGCCCGGTTCGCCTATCCCGAATTGAATCCCCAGGTGTATCATGCCCAGCTCGATCAAATGGCCGATCTCCTCCGGGAGCGGATCCGATCCGTTTCGTCTCCCAAGGAGGTGATCCGGACGCTCAACGAGTATCTCTTCGGCGAGCTTCATTTCTCAGGAAATCGAGAGAACTACTATCTCCCCGAAAACAGCTACATCAATGCCGTCCTCGAAACAAAACAGGGGATTCCGATCAGCCTATCGGTGGTCATGCTCCTTCTGGGAGAACGGTTGAATCTCCCTCTCTATGGAATCGGCATGCCGGGGCATTTTCTCGTCTCTTGGTCCGATCGCGACGATGAGATCTTTATCGATCCTTTCAATGAAGGGCGAATGCAGACCCGGGACGAAATAGAATCGACCCTTTCAGAAAATGAACGGGAACTGCTCAATCAATACCTTCAAAAAGTATCGACCCGACAGATCCTTGCAAGGATGATCCGAAATTTAATTCACATTTACACCGAAGAGGGGAAAACCGAGAAAAAATCGTGGCTGGAGCGTTTTCACGAACGGGTCCGCAACGACCGTTAAAGGGCGAGGAGAGAGAGAACGGTTCTAGGACGATTCGTCATCGGGGAGATCTTCTTCGAGGGAGAGGTTCCAATAGAGGTAGTCCCGCCAGCTCTCCGGCGTTTTCTTAATGCCGATGGTGATGGTCAGAGAGGGACTCCAGTTCGGTTTGACCGGCTTTTTGATCAGCCGCATATTCGCTTCATCGGGGGTTCGCCCGCTCTTCCGATTATTACACCGGATACACGCGGTCACGATGTTCGTCCAGGTTTTCTTCCCCCCCTTCGCGATCGGGACGACATGGTCGAAGGTCAACTCGTCGGCCCGGAAGCGCTGGCCGCAATATTGACAAGAATGTTTATCCCTTGCGAAAATGTTTCCGCGAGAGAACTTGACGACCCGCTGATTTTTCTTAATTTTCACTATTTCGAGGAGACGAAGAACGGAAGGAAGTCGGAAGGTAATGGAGATTCCGTGGACCTCTCGGTCGTAGACCTCTAAAACCTCCACTTTCCCTTGGCACAAGAGAAGAATCGCTTTTTTCCAAGGGATGACCCGCAAAGGTTCGTAGGTTGCGTTGAGTAGAAGGGTCATTTCCATAGCATCGCGCCTCCCCAAAATTATACCATGTTTACTCTGACTGGATCAGGGTAAAACCATTCGGGGAGGAAGAACCGATACGTGGGTGAGCCTTGGAAACATTTGATGGGCTTTGATCTCCGGGACGGTCGACGAATCATCCGAACGAAGGAAAAACCAATCGAAAATGTTGGTGCCGAAGGGGGGATTTGAACCCCCACGGGTTGCCCCACACGCCCCTCAAACGTGCGTGTCTACCAGTTCCACCACTTCGGCAAAATTTCGGCCATTATAATGAGTTCAGATTATCCTGTCAAGCAATCAGAGCGCTTGGGCTTCAGCAAGAAACGGAAATCTTTGATTTTCCCATTTTAAGGCGATCATTCCGTTGACTTGAGAAATGCTTTCTGCTACCCTAAGCCCGCTTATGGAAAACGGAACGATCGAACAGCTTCAGAAAAAAGCGACCCTCCTGCGGAAAGATATCGTGGAGATGATCACCGCCGCCGCCTCCGGACATCCGGGGGGCTCCCTCTCGGCGGCCGACCTGATCACGGCCCTCTACTTTAAGGTTCTCCGCCACAAACCGTCCGAGCCGGAATGGTCCGATCGCGATCGGTTCATTCTAAGCAAGGGGCATGGCGCGCCCGCCCTCTATGCGGCGCTGGCGCGGACCGGTTATTTCCCGGTCGAAAACCTGAAAACCCTCCGGAAGCTCGGCAGTCCGCTGCAAGGCCACCCTGAGAAGGGAAAGCTCGTCGGGATCGAAGCTTCCACCGGATCGCTCGGTCAAGGGGTCTCCATCGGAGCGGGAATGGCCCTGGCGGGACGGCTCGATCGGAAAGATTACCGGGTCTATGTCTTGATGGGCGACGGCGAGGCGAACGAGGGCCAGGTCTGGGAAGCCGCCATGTTCGCCGCGCATTACAAGATCGATCATCTCACCGTGATTCTCGATTGCAACCGCCAACAGTTGGACGGTTGGACCGCCGAGATTCTCGACATCGAGCCGCTCGCGGACAAATGGCGGGCCTTCGGCTGGCAAGTAATCGACTTTAACGGGCATGATTTCGGCCAGATCTTAAAAGCGTTCGACGAGGCCCGGCGGACCACCGGAAAGCCGACCCTTCTCCTCGCCCGAACCACCAAAGGGAAAGGGGTCTCCTTCATGGAGAACAATCTCGAATTTCACGGCGTGGCGCCGACCACCGATCAGCTTCAGGCCTCTCTCAAGGAACTCGACCGATGAAAACCAAGAGCCCTTCTGAAATGAAAGCCGCCGTCCAGCGCGAAAAAAAATTAGGCCTTGCAACACGCGACGCTTATGGGCAGGTCCTGGTGGAGCTCGGCCAGGCCGATCCCCGGATCGTGGCGGTCGATGCCGACCTCTCCAAGTCGACCAAGAGCGGCCTCTTCGGAAAGGCCTTCCCCGACCGTTTCTTCAACTGCGGCATCGCCGAAGCCAACATGGTCTCGGTGGCGGCGGGACTCGCCTCCTGCGGAAAGATCCCCTTCGCCTCCAGCTTCGCCTCGTTTCTTCTCTGCAAGTCGTTCGATCAGCTCCGGATGTCGGTGGCAAATCCGTCGTTGAACGTGAAGATCGTCGGCTCCCACGGCGGAATCAGCTTGGGAGAAGACGGCGCCTCACAGCAGAGCGTCGAAGATTTTGCGCTCGCCTGCGCCCTGCCGAAATTTACCGTCCTCTCTCCGGCCGATGAGATCTCCTGCAGAGCGCTCGTCCGGCTGGCGGCGGAGCATGTCGGTCCGGTCTACATCCGGACCGGACGGCCGAAAGCGCCGATTATCTACACCGGCTCGGAACATTTTCAACTGGGACGCGCCAATAAGATTGTTGCGGGGGAGGATGTGACGATTATCGCCAATGGACTTCTGGTGTGGGAGGCGTTGGTCGCTTCCGACCTTTGCCGGGAGCGGGGGATCTCCGTGGCCGTGATCGACTTACATACCCTCAAGCCGATCGACGAGGCTGCCATCATCGCCGCCGCCGAGGAGACCGGCGCGATCGTGACGGCGGAGGAGCATCTTCTCTCGGGAGGGGTCGCCAGCCGCGTTGCGCAGGTGGTCGCGGAGCACCATCCGGTGCCGATGGCGTCGGTGGGGATCGCCGACACTTATGCGGAGTCGGGCACCCCCGCGGAGCTGATGGAGAAATACGGTCTGACCGCCAAACACCTCGTCCAAGCGGTCGAATCGGTTTTAAAGCGCAAGAAGTAACCGCAAAGAAATTTTAATTAATTTTCTCGCCGCGGTTTCGCTCTCGGAGCGGAGCCCTTCCGAGTCGATTCCAACCTAATAAATAATCTCATAAATCTGAACCGGATGGCTCTTTCCTTTGAGCATCATCGGTTCAAGCGGGATCGTTTTGAACATCCCCTGGACCGCCTTGAATGTTTCCGGACAGATCAAGATCTTCTCCTTCCCGCTTTTGGATTGAATTCGGGCCGCCAGATTGACCTCATCTCCGATGACCGAATACTGCATCTGCTTTTCGGAACCGATGTTTCCCGCCACCACATCCCCCGTCGCAATCCCGATCCCGATATAGATCGCCTCGGCGCCGCGCCGATCCCGCTCTTCATTCAACTCGACGAGCGCCCGCTGCATGGCAATGGCGGTCCGCACCGCCCGCAGCGGATCATCCGGGTGGCGCGTCGGCGCGCCGAACACCGCCATCATCGCATCGCCGATGTATTTATCCAGAATCCCCTCGTGCGCAATGAGGATGTCGACCATCACGCTGAAATATTCGTTGAGCATGCTGACCACCTCTTCCGGGGCCATCCGCTCCGACATCGAGGTGAAACCGCGAATATCGGAAAAGAGGATGCTCGCCCGCCGGCGCTCCCCGGTAAGGACCACGGCCTTCGCGCCCAAGACCTTTTCGGCCACCTGCGAGGAGACGAACCGCTGAAAAGTCCCTTTGATCTTGTCCCGCTCCCGCAGCCCCGCGATCATGAAATTAAAAGAGCCGGCCAACCTCCCGATCTCATCTTTGTTCGGGATCTCGACCTCCGCCGCGAGATTTCCCTTCTGAACCTCTTCCATCCCGCGCGTCAAAACGCTGATCGGCTCGATAATGGAGGAGGCCACCGCAAACGCCGCCACCCCTCCCAGCAGCAGAAAACCGAGCGTCAACGCGGCCGCGATCACCCGGGATGACGCTATCTCCCGATCCATCCCTTGAAGGGAAAAGCCGACCGACACCCTCCCGCGGGGGTGCCCCTCCGGCTCGAACATCACCTCGACCGGGAAAAGGGAGCCCCATCGGGACGCATCCAGGCGCTTTCCTCCGTCGCCGCTCGCTTGCGCAATCAGCTCTTTTTCGGCCGATTCGATCTCCTCTTGATTCAACAAGGCCTTAAGCAGCGGCCGATTGATGACGGTCGCTTGGACCTTCCCCGACGCATCCGTAAGGAGGACATAAAGGACATTGGGATCAAACTGGGGAAGAAGCGGAACGGTGTTTTTGGAAAGGTCCCAGGGGGAAACGCCCGGAAGCTGGAGAAGACTTATCGTGCCGGGCATTTGTGCGATTCTCAGCGCCCGCTTCCTCATTTCACTGCGCAGCGTCTGCTCGTGGCGGATTCCGAACAGAAACGAGATCGAAGACATGATCACCAGAATCAGGATGCCGACGAGCAGGGCCAGCTTCAGCTTCAAGCCGATGGGAGGAAGAATTGATTTCATTCAACATCCTGGAGTGGAAGGCTTCTTGGATACCCCGAAAAGCCCGCCGAAAGGCGAATTTGCTTGTCTCATATCGAGACCCGTTCTGCGCTCTTCCTTTGGAACAGCCCTCCCGGTTCGGACCCGACTAGAAGCTGTAGCTGAGAAGCGCGAGATACGAGTAGTCGTACCCTAACGCGAAATCGTTGACCAGAGAGATCCGGGTCGCGGCCGAGACAAGAAATTTTTCGTTAAAGCGGGCTTTGAATCCGGGAACCACATCCAAGCTCTTCTGCGTCGGGGTGTCATTCTCGGAATCAAACGAGCCTCCCCCTTGGCGGAAAGTCAGCTCCGTAAAGAAGACGAAATTATCACCGAAGGAGCGGGCCAAGGCGGCATTCGCGATCAGAATATCGGTCGGGTCGACGCTGAACCGATCCTTCATTGTATATTGATAGCCGACCTGCAGGTGAAGATCGGAGAACCCTCCCAGTGAGGTCGAATAGGCAAGATCGAGCTGGACGGAGGGATTATCCGTTCCCGCTTCATACCCGGTCGGGAGCATGACCAGGCCGCGGATGGAGATATTGGGATTCCGAAGGACGGTGTACTTGGCAGAGAAGGAAGGATTCGCCAAATCTTCCTGCTCCACCTTTTCGGCAACCCCGTCGTTGTCGGTATCGGCACGAACCCGAGAGGTGTCAAATTCGAAAACCGCTCCGACCGACAGACGATCGGTCACCCCATAACTCATCAGGAAGACCCGGGAGGTCAGCTCGGCGGCGACAGTGGCGCCGAGACGATCTTCGATTTTATCTCCGAACGCCCGCGTGATCCGCGTGTTCTGATAGGCGAAGCTGAGGCTTCCCTCCCCTTCGCGGAAGCTGGGGGTACCGGTCATCGTAAAAAGCGGGGTCGCCTCCGTCGTTTCCGCTCCCGAGATTCCGCCGATCCCGCCGATCGCCCCGAGTTGCGCAAAGGCCTGTCGTGGAGATCCGAACGCAAATCCAAAAATCTCGATCAATAGAATGAGATAAACAAGAAAATGCTTTCGGATCTCTCTCAATCGCGCCATGTCTCCCTCCAAAGATTGATAATAGGGGCTCGAACCGCCGCTCGGATCACGCTCCATTCCGTATAGGAGCGGTCAATACGGGACTCAAGTATAGCAAAAGATTCCGGATTGGCAATTTAAAGCGGTTGTTGCGGAGGACTTTATCCCGGAAAGACGAGAGGGGGCCTCCGGTGGGAAGCGGAGTCCATCAAGCAGAAGGGGGAAACCGGCGGTTGAAAGGGGCTGGAGAAATGCGGCAGACCGGATTCAT
Organism: Candidatus Manganitrophaceae bacterium; assembly: GCA_004297235.1. Lineage (GTDB taxonomy): Bacteria > Nitrospirota > Nitrospiria > SBBL01 > Manganitrophaceae > Manganitrophus. Next base: position 13,017 of record SCUR01000538.1, read on the forward strand.
TTAATGAGGGAGGCCCGCTCACTCGATTTAATCTGAATGGAGAGCCGGTTGGTAATGATTTCGCCGGTCCAGATGTCTTTTCCATCGACACGCTTCGGCTTCTCCTTGTTGGCGTAGGTGATGCGGATTCCGTAAAGCCCCCGCTTTAGCGGATCGGGGGTGATCTCGGAGAGGGGAGGCAGTTTTTTGCTAACGGCCTCCTCCCGTTTCAATTCGACAAAATCGTCGTCGGTCAGCGGTTTCGGCGCAGCCGTTTTCACCGGCATGAACCCATGCGGCTCCGCAAAGAGCTCCCACTGAAGATCGCTGAACGGATCGAGCCGGCGATTGACCACCAGCGGCTTCGTCGTATTGTTCTTAAGCCGGACGGTGAGAATGATCGGCTCTCCGAACTTATAGACCGGTTTGTCCGATTGAATATAAATCTCCAGATTTCCGTCTCGACCGGACTCGTCGCCGACGGCTGTTTGACTCGCGACAAGAACGATCCCTCCGATCAGGAGGAATCGAAACCAGTAAAACTGAAGCCACGGCATGACGACCTCCTTCAGAATTCGGCGAGCCCGATCGGCCGGGAAAAAGAACGGCCGGCGCCTCCACGCTCTTATGAGGAGGACGGCGCTTTTCTCAACGCCTCCCCGTTCCGCTTGGGATGATTCAACATTCGGTAGACGCGGCAAGGGATCGTCAGCAGCATTCGGTCGAGCCGGGCCATCATTCGCACCGCCCCATCGACGACATACCGCTTCTCCGCCGGCATCGGGTCGGTGACCACCGTGCCGATCGCGATCCCTTCCTCTTCTTTCAGAACGGAGACCGGAACCCCTCCCCGATCGTACACCGCGGAATACCCGACGAACCGGCTCCGCACCGCATAGGGATAGAGCAGGGGGAGGGGAGAATCAAACGGCCCGCAGAGGCCGGCGTAGGCGACCGGCACCCCAAACGACTCCGCCAGCCGTTTTGGAAGAAGCTCCGGCATCCGGCTGATGCGCAGGTTCACCGCCGTCTTGGCAAAAAGAAAACCGCCGGTCGTGAAGTCGGGCCAGGCGGACGAAACGATCAGCAGATTCACTTTATTCCGAAAGCGCTCCCAGATCTTCTCATCGAGGAGATCGGCGCAGATCCCGAAACCGATCCGGCCGAGGGGGGTATCGACCAGCAACGGCTCGTCCCCCCTTGTAAAATAGCACTTCTCCTGAAGGGGAAGGCAGCGCTTTCGATAGGAGGCAAGGCGGCCCTGCGGGCTGGTCAGGAGGAGGGTGTTGTAATCCTTTCCGCCGTCCCGTTCGATCATTCCCCCGATCAGGTAGATCCCCCATTTTTTGGAGAGGGTCCGAAACCATCGGGCCGTTCGGCCGGAGAGATCCTCCGCCACTTTGATGTTCTTCCAGTCATAGCAGTATCCGGTATTGAACAGCTCCGGAAGGACAACGATCCGGGCGCCCCGCGCGGCCGCCTCTTGAACCATCCGATCGGCCTTCTGAAGGTTTTCCTCGACCTGATACGGAATCGAGGTCATCTGAATGGCGGCCACCTTCAAGCGCTCCGGACCTTTTTCCATCACCGACTCCTTCTCACTCGGATCATCCGGTCGGCTCAAATTCTCCCCTCCTCATCGGAATCCGCCGCGGGGGAGATCCCACCGGATCGCTTCTCGGTATTGAACCGATTCCTGTTTCTTGCCGCTTCTTTCGACCGTTTTAGAAGAATGAGGATCGCGCGCGGGGAGAAGCTCCTGCCGGGGAGCTGCGCCAGATCGGTCTCGGTGATCCGCTCGTCGCTTGCGCCGATATTTTCGCAAACATAGGCGGTCCGATCTTCGATCCCCTGCTCCAAAAACAGCCGGGCAATCGCCGACGGGGTGTTCTGTCTATCGGTCAAGAGGCCCGCCTTCATCGTATGCCGGATCGGCTCGATGACCTCTTCAACCGGCCGGCCTTGAACCGATCCGAGATAAGCCTCTTCCCAACTTTCCTTAATCCGGGCGAAGGCAAGCTGCATGGCACTGACATTCGGAACGATCTCGACCGCCTCTTTGCCGAGCTGCTCTACCAGCTCCGGTACAATCCCGCAAAAGTTCGGATCCCCGGAGGCAAGCACCGCCATCTGCCGCCGGCCGCGGTTCGACTGGATCATCTCGACGATCTCTTTGATATCGGATTGAATCGGAATCTTCTTGGCATCATGATTGGGAAAGAAAGCCAACAGCCGCTCGGGGCCGAAGAGCAGCTCGGCGTCCTGCATCAATCTCATCGCTTTGAGACTCATCGAGAGAACGC
>SCUR01000539.1 GCA_004297235.1 Candidatus Manganitrophaceae bacterium
TACCTTTATAGGTCGGAGCGTGTTTGAGGGGCGATCCGCGCCGCTCTTGCGCGGTCGCGCCGAGTTCGACCGTCGGGGGTTCCAAGGGGGCTTGCTCCCCCTGGTGTCCCTTAGGAATCGAAAGGGGGTTGGGCAAGCAACCCCCGTCGTGGGGCTTGGGGCAACGCCCCATTCCAATGTCCTTCGTTCTTGACCAATCTCTATAATTAATTAGGACACTGCCTTCCATGCCCGGTATCTTGAATGAGTCCCTCCATTGCCGTAAAATAAAAGAATACTGCGTGCAACAATAAGCTCAGCCACATCCAGTCAATCCAAAAAAGTGCGATCGAGCAAGATTAAGTCAAAATCAAAGAACCCGATTCGGGAAGATCGGGCCCGCAGGAAGCCCTCTCCGTCGAAAGAAGCGGGGGAAGATCCATTCGAACAGGTCTATCTCCAGTGGGAGCGATTTATTGAAGGACACCCGCCCGAGGGGCCGCTGCGAAAGGTGATCCTGGAGTCGTGGCAGCGAAGCCGCGCCGATGGGATCGACCCAAAGCCGTCTCAACTTCTTCTCCACGGTATTCCAGAGGAAGATCTGCAAGCCCGCCTCGACTTGAATCAAGAGTGGGTCGATATCGCCGCGCTTCACCTCGACTGGATTTCATCGTCATTGGCTCAGATCCCTCATGCCGTCTTTTTGGTCGACCGGGACGGCATCGTTCTTTATGCGACCGGAAATGACGCCCGGATGCGGGAGTCGTTCCATGTGGTTCCGGGATACGATTGGTCCGAACGGAAGATGGGGACCAATGCGGTCGGGACGGCCCTGGCGGGGAAGCGGGCGATCGCCGTTTCGGGACCGGAGCACTTTATTCAACTCTTCCACAGCTATACCTGCACCGGGGTGCCGATTCATACAAATGGCGAGGTCGTCGGCGCGATCGGCATCGGGACTCCCGTTGCGGACGGCAATCCGGAGCGGATGATTCTGACCTCCCACACGGCCTATATCATCGAGCGGGAGCTGATGCATCGGCAGACCGCGGACCAAGCGGAGTCGATCAAAGCCGAGGCGATGGCGCTCCTGGCCAACTCGCTCGACTACAAAACCACCCTCTCCAGTGTTGCGCGCCTGGTTGTCCCCCGTTTGGCCGATTGGTGCATCATCGATATGGTCGAAGCGGATCAGTCGATCGTCCGATTCGCCGTGGCGCAGGCCGATCCTTCCAAAAACACCCTCGCTCGCGACTTACAGCATCAACCTCTTCAGCCCGATGTCCCTTGTGGCGCTCCGCGGGTGATTCGGACCGGTCAATCGGAACTCTACCCGGAGATTTCCGAATCCCAAAAAGAGGCGGCTGCCTCGGATGAAGCGCATTTCAATCTGATTCGGCGGATAAAGGCGACGTCAGGCATGGTGGTCCCGATTCCCGGCCGCGGTCGGGTGTTGGGGGCCATTACCTTCCTCTCGGCAGAATCGGGCCGGCGCTATAACCGAGTCGATCTCGCCCTGGCGGAAGATCTCGCCCGTCGCGCGGGGCTGGCGATTGAGAATGCACAGCTCTATCGCGCGGCCCAAGAGGAAATCGCGGAGCGAAAGCGGACCCAAGAGGCGCTCCGGCGGAGCGAGGAGCGGTTTCGCCAGGTGAGCGAAAGCGGCATTGTCTGCCTGGCTTTCTTCGATCTCTCCGGGCGGATCACTGACGCCAATGACGCTTTCCTTAAGATGATCGACTTTACGCGGGAAGACCTCCTCCAAGGGAAAATTCGTTGGGACCAATTGACCCCACCGGATTGGATCAAACGGACGCAGCAAGCGATTCAAGAGCTTAAGGCATGGGGGCGGTGCACCCCTTATGAGAAAGAGTATTTCCGGAAGGACGGCACCCGATTCTGGGGTCTGTTCGGCGGCGCCATGCTTGAAAGTGGAGCGGAGGGGGTCGCCTTTGTGGTCGATATCACCGAGCGCAAGCAAGCGGAAGCGTCGCTTCGGAACAACCGGGAACAGCTCCAGACGATTCTCGATAATACAACGGCGGTGATTTATCTGATGAGCCTCGATAATCGGTTCATGATGATCAACCAGCAATTTGAAAGGCTCTTTAATTTAAAGAGAGCAGAGGTGGACGGCAAATCAATCGATGACCTCTTTCCTAAAGAGGTGGCCGATGCTTTCCGCGCCAATAATAAGATCGTGCTGGAGGCCGAACACGCTTTGGAATTCGAAGAGGAGGCTCCGCTGGCGGACGGCGTCCACGTTTACCTTTCCATTAAAGTTCCTCTCTTCGATCAAACCGGGAAACCGTATGCCATCTGCGGCATCTCCAGCGACATCACCGATCGAAAGCGGATGGAGGAGACCCTCAGGCAAAAGACCCGCGAGGCGGAGGAGGCGAGCCGGGCCAAGTCGCAGTTTGTGTCGATCATCTCGCACGAGCTGCGGACGCCGCTCAATGCCATTATCGGATATTCCGATCTTTTAAAGCGGCCTTACTCCGCGGAGGGGCCGGGTAAGCAGACCGAGCGGATCGATCGGATCTACTACAACGCTCAAATTCTTCTGGAGTTGATCAACAATCTCCTTAATCTCAACCGGACGGAGGCGGGACAGATGCCAGTGGAGATCGAAACCGTTTTCGTCGCCGAGGTGGCGGGGAGGATTCTGGATAATCTTCGGGCCATGGCGGAAGAGAAGGGGCTGAAGGTGGAATTGATCAACGAACATGGACCGCTCCCGATCCGCTCCGATTTGAAGAAGATCGAACAGATTATCCGCAATCTGATCTCCAATGCGGTCAAATTTACCGAGCGCGGCTCGGTGAAGGTCCGCCTTTCGGATTTTCCCGCCGAACAGCATGTCGTCGTCGAGGTGACCGATACCGGGATCGGAATTGCGGAAGAAACGCTTCCTCGCCTCTTCGAGCCGTTTTATCAAGTCGATACCTCAAATACCCGATCTTATGAAGGCTCAGGGTTGGGGCTCTCCATTGTAAAAAAATTTACCGACCTGCTCGGCGGGACGATTCGGGTGGTAAGTCGGCCGGAGGTCGGAACGACATTTACTCTTTCCCTTCCGTATGCCCGGAAGCCGTAAACGCTTCTATCCCGGGGTGACGTCGCGATGGCACACATTTTTCGTCCGGTTTAAACTCCGTCTGAAAGAGCGGGAGCCGGCTTTCCCGGTCGTGTCTTCATTTAATTAATTATAGAGACTGTTCAAAGATTAAAGAGCGTTGGAATGGGGCGTTGCCCCAAGCCCCACGACGGGGGGTGCTTGCCCAACCCCCTTTCGATTCCTAAGGGACACCAAGGGGAGCAAGCCCCCTTGGAACCCCCGACGGTCGAACTCGGCGCGACCGCGCAAGAGCGGCGCGGATCGCCCCTCAAACAC
>SCUR01000540.1 GCA_004297235.1 Candidatus Manganitrophaceae bacterium
TCGCGTCTTTATAAAAAATTAGTGGAAGAGAAAAAGATCGCGATCGGAGCGGGGACGAACTCCGGAACCCCCGGGGTGCGCTATCCGAACCTCTTTACCCTCTCCGCCACCCCGCGGGCGCCGCATACCACCGGCGAGGTGGAAGCGGCGATCTACGAGGAGCTGGAGCGGCTCAAGACCGAGCCTCCCACCCCGAAGGAGCTGGAGAAGGTGATCACCAACATCGATGCCGGCTTGGTCCGATCGCTCCGGTCGAACAGCGGGTTGGCCGGTCAGTTGGCCTATTTCCAGGCGGTCGCGGGGGATTGGCGATATATCCTGAAGAACCGCGATGCGATCGCCAAAGTGACGGGGGAGGATGTGATGCGGGTTGCCCGCGCCTACTTCACCAAGAAAAACCGGACGGTGGCCACGTTGGTCAACGTATCGCCGGCGGGGGACGAAAAAGGAAAAGCCCTCCCGATTTCGAAGGAGGAGGGACGATGAAGCGCGTGCTGACGGCCATTTTACTTTTAGCGATGATCTTCCCGCTGGCACCCACCTTCGCGGCGACCGTCCCGCCGGCGCCGACTGAATTGCCCGATCCGCGGGCAATGACCTTTGCGCCGCCGGCTTTTACCCCGCCGAAGGCGGAGCGGCAGGTCCTCTCGAACGGAATGATCCTCTATCTCATGGAAGATCATGAGTTGCCGATTATCCGGGTGGAGACGACGATCAAGACCGGGAGCATCTATGAGCCGGCGGAGAAGATCGGACTGGCCGGCCTCACCGGGGCGGTGATGCGGACCGGCGGCACGCGCCACCGCACCGGAGATGAAATCGACGAGCTGACCGATCAGTTGGCGATCGACCTCTCGGCGGGGATCGGCGCCGACGCCGGCGGCGCGTGGCTGGATGTTTTGAAGAAGGATTTCGATCAGGGGCTCGCCCTTTTTGCCGACGTCTTGATGAACCCGGTCTTCGAGGAAGAGAAGCTCCAGATTGCCAAGAACAATGCCATCGAGATGGTCCGCCGTCGAAATGACCGTCCCGCATCGATCGCCGGCCGGGAGTTCAATAAGCAGATCTATGGCGCCGACAATCCTTACGGCCGCGAGGCGACGGAGGGAACGGTGCGATCGATCAGCCGGGCCGACCTGATCGCTTTCCACGAGAAGTACTTTGCCCCGAACAACATGATCGTGGGAATCACCGGGGACTTCGACAAAAAGGAGATCGTCGGAAAACTGGAGAAGGCCTTCGCCGGTTGGAAGAAGAAAAAAATCGACTTTCCAAAGGTGCCGGCGGTGGTTGAGCGGAAAGAAGGGGGCGTCTACGAGGTGATCCGTCCGATCACGCAGACGCAGATCCGCATCGGCCATCTCGGCATCAAGCAGGACAACCCCGACTACTTCGCCCTCTCGGTTCTGGATGATATCCTCGGCGGCGGGGGCTTTGCCAGCCGGCTCTTCCGGGATGTTCGAACCCAGCGCGGCATCGCCTACTCGGTGGGGACCGCCTTGCGGCCGGGGAACTTCGAGCGAGGGGTTTTTCTGGCGTATGGGGAAACCCGGGTGGAGACAACCCATCAGGCGATCGCTACGATCATCGATCATATCCGGAAAATTCGCGAGGAGCCGGTGACCGATGAGGAGCTGAAGCGGGCGAAGGAATCATTTTTGAACTCCTTCATCTTCTCCTTCTCCAGTCCCTCGCAGATCGTCAGCCGTCAGATGTCGCTCGAATATTACGGCCTCCCGAGCGATTTCCTGGAGCGGTTCCGGGACAACGTCGCCAAGGTGACGAAGGAAGATATCCTTCGGGTCGCGCGCAAATACTTGCACCCGGACCAGCTGGTCATTTTTGTGGTCGGAGACGACGGCCGGTTCGACCAGCCGCTCTCCTCGCTGGGGAAGGTGGTTCGGATCCAACTCACACCATAAAATACGTGAGGCGTTCGGCGTAAGGCGTGAGGCGAAGAAGAGAAAGATTTCTTTTAGCCTTTACCCTGACGCCTCACGCTTCACGCCTAACGGCACTTAAATGCTGCACCGAATGAAATTGCGGGTTCTGTATGGTCATCATCTGGCGGGGGATCGGACCGCGCGCCGTTTGAAGATGCGGGTGATCTTTCTCTCCGGGCTGGCGGTCTATCTTCCCTTTCTGGTGATCACTTACTACATTTTTATGGAAACACGGGTTTTCTTTCTGACGTTGATCGGGCTCCTCGCCTCCTTCGTTTCCGTCCCCGTGGCGCTCTACGCCTATGCAAAGGGGTTCGGCCGTCCTCTCGCTGAGATTTGGCGGGAGCGGCCGGATGAGATGAAATGGTTTTCTTTCAAGATCGGCTTTCTCTATGCCTTCGCCCTCTACTGGATGATTCTGGGGATCGTCGAGTTTCTCTTCGGCTATCATGCCTTCCGGGCGGCGCTGATCAGCTTTGTCGCGGCGGCGGTCGCGCGCGACGGGTTTGAGATCGGCTATCTTCGGGCGCGGGAAGAGAAAAACAAGCGGACGATCTTTCCGGACGGCCGTCCGATCGGGGAGCTCTTTTGGCCTCGGAAACGGAGCGGCCACCCGCACACGGCGCCCGGATGGAATCTCTCCCTCATCCTGATGGCGGTTCTCATCGGCGGCGCGGCCGGTGCGCTTCTCGGACCGGTCCTGGAGAATTCTCTCCATCAAACGCTGGCGGTCGGGACGGTCGTTGGCCTCATGGCCACCTTGGCGTATGTCTGGTTTCTTCCCTCCCTCCCTCAGATTGTGCAACTCGTCCGGTTTTTCATCTGGCCCGGCCTGACGATGGCCTGCACCTATTTCTTGATCTTGGCTTATCTCCTTCGAATCATCTTTCAAGCGCCGCTTTCCCCCGCGGCCGATCTGGCGATCCTGACGGCGGCCTGCTCCGGCTGGATGACCCTCGAATCGCTCTTCCTCGGTTATCTGAAGAGGGAATCGGGTTTTTCCGAGAAGCCGTTGCAGAGCGGCGCGACCCCCACCGCCGTTTAACGCTATTTTCATTCCGGGAAATTGCAGGGATACCCCTCAAGAAAAAGCTTGAAACTTGAGACCTGCTTGGGATATAGTATGGCGGTCCTTTAGGTTCTTGCAATGGAAAAAGTGCTCGGTGAAAAACAACCCCGCAAGGCGGCCTCCCTGTTCGGAAAGTACCGACTCCTCCGCCCTCTGAAACGAAGCCCGTTCCTTGAAAATTATCTGGTGCAGGCGGAATTACCGCCCCATGCCATTTTCGTATTAAAACGGCTCCATCCGCTGGTGATCCATCGGACCGACTGGGTGACCCTTTTCCTGGACGAGGTGAAACAGGTGGCCACCCTTTGGCATCCGAACATCATCCGAATATACGATCTCGGTCAAATCGACGGGGTTCCTTACTTTGTCCAGCCGTATCTCTTCGGCAAGAAGCTGCAGACCCTCTTGTCTCGGAGCCGCTCGCTTCCGATTCCCACCGGGATGGCGCTCCTCCTCGTCCGCCAGCTTCTCGAAGCGCTCGATTTCGCCCATGGTATGCGGAGAGCCTCCGGAAGACCGATGGCCCATGGCGGGCTTCATCCGGAACGGATCTTCATCGGCTTCGACGGGGTGGTGGAGGTCGGCGACTTCGGACTCGGCTGGCTGGAAGATCCCCGATCGGCCATCCGCTCGCGGTATCGCGCGCCGGAGTCGATCACCGAGCGAAAGGGAGGAGAAGGGGTGGAGGCGACGCCGGCCGAAGACCTTTTCGCCGCCTCGGCCATCCTCTGCGAGCTGCTCGGAGAGTTTCCGGAGCCGATCAAGTCCGGCATGGAGCCGTGGGGTTATCTTCCCGCGCCGGTCCGCTCGATTCTGCTCCGGGGCCTCGCGATGGAGCCTTCGGCGCGCTTTCAGACGGCGCGCGAGATGATTGCGCCGATCGAATTGCTTCTGCAAAATGAATATGCGCGGCTCAATCTCTCCAGCTATATCCAGGCCTTTTTCGGAAAAGAGATCGAGGCGGAGCGACGGATTTTTGCGCCGTTCGCGTCGATCGAAGGGGAAGGATCTCCCGTCGAAGTCCTCCTTTTCGAGCGGATCGAGCCCGCTCCGGCGGACGCGGCCCCGTCGGCGTCATCGACCGCTCCCGCGCTTTCCCAGCAGCCGGCCCCCATTGAGTCCCCCGCCGTCCCGGAGGCGGTGGAGCCGGTTCCCGCTCATTCTCATTCTGCAAGCGAAGTTCCGGTTCCGGAAAAAGCGGCCGAGCCGGCTTCGGATGTCGCTCCGAAGAAAAAAGGGTCTCCATGGCAGCCGGTTTGGTGGAGTCTGTTCGGATTATTGATGACCGGTTTCATCGGGGTTCTCTTCTTTTCGATCTACCGCTCCCCCTCCGATCAGGTGGCTTCATCCCAAACATCGCCGACCCCTCCCCCTGTTGAGGTGCGGCCCGACCCGATCGATTCTCTTTTGCCCCCTGTCGAAGAGCCGATTCCTTCTCCGCCCGCGGTCGAGATCGCCCCCTCCGCCGTCGTGGAGCAGCCCGCTTCGCCCGAGCCTTCTTCGCCTCCGGCGGCTCCCGCTGTCGCCGTCGTCGAGGCGGTCCAGGAGCCCTTTGCAGAGATGCCGAAGGGTTCGGGTAGCGAGCCGGTTATTTCAGGGGTCCCCCGAAGGGATCCGTTTAAGCTCCCCTCCCAACCGATTGCGCCGTCCGTCCCCCCCACGGTTACGGTGAGAAGGCCTTCCCTGCTAAAAGAAGAGGCGCCTCCCCAACCGAAAGTGGAAGAGATGCCCCACCGGCCCAAAACGAATGAGGAGATGTTATCCGAGCTCATCGAGCGGCAACGCCGCGCCTTTCAGAGCCAAAACCGGGTCCTCTATGTGCAGGATCTGGTCGATGGAAAGGGGGAGCTTGAACGCCGGATGGGCGAGCTATTGGCCGGGGGGCGGCCGATCGGTGTCGACTTTGAGGTGTTTGAGTTCAAGGTCCGCGGAGAGGAGGCCGATCTCTCGCTGATGCAGACCGCTCGCCTTCAAAAAGGGGAGACGGTCTTCATTCAAAAGGCGCTTCTCTTTTGGAAATTGAAAAAAGAGAAGGACCGATGGAAGATCGAGAAATTCAACATCATCGATAAGTACCCGCCGATCGAAGTCGGGTAATTTTGACTGGGGCGTTGCCCCAACCCCTAATTGCGGAATTCGGAATGCGGAGTTGAAAAGCGTTCTGAGTCCGGCCTCGTCGCTCATCTCTACGCTCCGCACGGCCTTTCCAGCCTGAAGCGGTCGATCATCCCTCTGGACTTTCCTCTCCTCTCACCCCTCTTTCTTCACGATCTTTCATCGAAGCGGCCGATCTTGACCTTTCATTTCCACCCCGATATACTCCCCCTGTTCAAATGAGGAGTTCCGATGGCTCGTGAAATCTCGGCCCCTTCGCTTTTTCAGCTGGGATATTATTGGGAAGCGAAAATTTTTTTGACCTCCGTGAAGCTGGACCTTTATACCCCCCTGGGAAGCGGAGCGAAGACGGCGGCGGAGATCGCGTCGGCGATTCAGGCCGATCCGTCCTATCTCGAACGTCTTCTCGATGCCTTGGTGGCGATCGGTCTGCTCAAGCGCAAAGGGGTCCACTACGCCAACACCCCGGTCGTGGCGGAGTTCCTGGTGAAGAGCAGCCCTTTTTACATGGGAGAATTGATGTTCCTCCAGGATGAGGAATGGGAGGCCTGGGGGAAATTGGAGGAAGTGGTCCGGAGCGGAAAGCCGCCGGTGAAGGGGAACATCTTCATGAATCGCCCGGAGATCGGAGAGAAGGTTTTGCGCGTCCTCGATCGAATGGCGAAGCGGGTCGCCCCCAGCCTGGCCGAGCGAATCGACCTTTCTCGCTACAACACTTTTTTGGATGTCGGCGGAGGGGCGGGGACCTTCTCCCTGGCCTTTTGCAAACGTTATCCCCATCTGCAGGGAACCCTTTTCGATCTTCCTCAAACCCTTGCCACGACGCAAAAGAATATCGAGAAAGAGAAGATGACCGACCGGATCAAGCTGGTCGGCGGCAATTTCAACCGGGACGACCTTCCCGGAACGTTCGATGTCGTTTTCCTCTCCGACATTCTCCATTACCAGACCTCCGAGGAGAACGCCGCCCTCTTTCAGAAGCTCTCCCGCGCCGCGAATCCGGACGGGTTGATCATCGTCAAAGATATGTTCCTGAACGAAGATGCATCCGACCCCGGGTGGAACGCGATCTTCTCCATCCATATGATGGTCTATTCCGAAAAAGGGCGCTGTTTTTCCGGATCGGAGATCCGGGGCTGGCTGGAGAAGGCGGGATTCCACTGGGTGACGGAGATGGAGCGGAACACCGTTTTAACGGCCGTCAAATAATCTCTTCAAGAAAACGGCGCGGCGCCCGAGGTCGGTCGGCGCGATGCCGGAAAAACAAACGAGGTGACAATCATGAAAGAGTTTCTAAACGCGCCCGGTTTTCTCTCTCCCTATGGAACTCTGGGAGCGGATGTCTCGTCGGTCATGGCGTGGATCTTTACCCTCCTCTTCATTTACGGCTGGTACGCCGCCAAAAAGAGTCAAGGACAACGACATCATCTGGTGACCCTCTGGGGGATGATCGCCATGCTCGGCTATTTTACACTTTACTATCTTGCCCGGGGCTTGGGGGCCTTGTCGGTGGAGGGAAAAGAGGGGTTCGGGGGACCCGACTGGGTCTACTCCTATATTTTTACGCCGATGCTGACGATCCACATCCTGGTCATCTCGATCGGATTGGTTCTGGCGGTGTATATGATCGTTCTAGGATTTCGATCTTCCTTTAAGAAAGGGAAAGAACGTTATCTCAAAGCGGAGCCGTTGAAGATGGGGAGCAAGGGGTTCAACTATACCCTCATGGGAGCCGCCGTTCTCTTCGGCGGCGTCGCGGTGGTGCGTTGGGGTTCGATGGCCCGATTCCTCGTCTATGTCTCCGGCTTCGGCCTGGTCGCGGCCGTCCTCCTTTTAGAGCGGGGCATCGAGCAATGGATGCCCGATGCCGCCACGCGACATCGGAAGATGGGCGCCTTCACAATGGCCCTTTATGTGATTGCATTGGTGACGAGCACCACCACCTATGTGATGCTTTACTACATCTACCCGGTCAAGGCGCAGTAAAAGTAAAAGGTTCCCTATCCGGTAGAGATCTCTGCAGGGTTCTCTACCGGACCGACCCGGTTTGTCTTACCTCCTTCCTCTCTCTTAAAAACGCGCAATTCTTGCTCATCGGGTGCAAGCCCCTTTCCTTCCGAAGGTGAATCGGCTTGCATGATCAGGGAAAAATGAGCGCATCCCTTCTCCATTTAGAAGAAAAGTCCGTTCTATCCTCAACGGCATTTCATTTGCACTATCACATCTGCATTGCGAACGAATAAAATGAAAGGAGAGCTATGCTTTGGACCATCTTCATTATTTTGCTCATCCTCTGGGCGCTCGGCTTCAGCTTGCATCTCGCAGGAGGGCTCATTCATGCACTGCTGGTCGTCGCCGCCGTTTTATTGGTCGTTCAGCTGGTGACCGGGAGGGGAAGCACGGCGGGTCCTCCATAGGAGCGGCGGCCATCCGCGACGTCATCGTTTCAGCCTCATCCCGTTCGATTCCTCTTGCTCGGATGGGGTGGGGCTCCATTCCTCTCATTTTCTTTCTCGTTCTCCTGACCGGGTGTCTGCGGGAGAAGCCGCCCAGACCGGCGGCCGACGTCGCGCGCGAAGCGGCCTTGGAGACAAAAGTGCGGGCGCTCATCGAAGCGGACCCGATCCTCTCCGACCAACCGATCGAAGTCGAAGTAAATAACGGAACCGTTGTCCTGAAGGGGAAGGTGGATCGGGAGGATCAAAAAGAAAAGGCGGCCGAGGTCGCCTTCCGGGCGGCGGGGGATGTCCCGATCCAGAATAAAATCACTGTTCAGGGGAAAAAAGAGAGCGCCGACCTGGGCCGCCCTCTTCTTGCTGTCGCTTGTTTTTGTCCTCTTTGTCCTTCCGGAGTGGGCGACCCTCAATCGGCTCATTCCTTCTGTCTCGGATCGATTCCGAACGGCTACCGGCCATCCTCTTTCGATCGGTAAAATTCGGCTCTCCTTTCTCACCGGTCCGGAACTCCGACTGCAGCAGGTCGTGATCGGAGGGAGTGCGGAGCGTCCCCTGGCCGAGGCGCAGGAGATCCGAATCGGATTTCAACTTCTTCCGCTTCTCTGGAAGCGGGTGGAGATCGTCGAGATTCGTCTCTTCGAGCCGGCCGTTTCGCTCATCCGAAACTCGCGGGGGGAGTGGAACGTCGAGGATCTTTTCCGAAGAAACGAGCAGCGGGGGGGATGGACCGTTTCGGTCCGATCGGGGCTCTTTACAATCCGCGGGGGGATCCTTTTCATCTCCGATCAGTCCCCCTTCCCGGAGCCCCTTCAATGGACCGCGCGCGGGATAGAGATGGTCGTCCGCCGCCCTTTCTGGGACGGGCGGGTCGACCTGCAGGTCGCCGTTCCCGCCGTTTGGCAGGGGGCGCTCGTTGAAAAGGCGACCGATCTGAAGGTCAACGGCAGGGTGGAAGGAGAGGGGGGACTCTTCGGTTTTAAGAAAGAGACGGCCCGATTCGACGTCTCTCTCAATCGGTTCGACTCCGACCTGATCCGGTCTTATCTTCCCGAAACGATTCCTTCGGTTTTGTTCCAGAGCGGGCGGTTTACAATGGTGGGCCGCGCCGCCGATTTTTTATCTCTTTCGCTGCCGCGGCTCTTCCGGTCCCCCGATTTCCGGCTGGAGGGAGAGTCGAACCGGGCGGTGGTCCTCCTCGCGAAAGATCTCGCCCCCATGACCATCGAACGGGCCACATGGGGGTATGATCACCGGGAGGGGCGGTTCACCTTTCAGAATGCGCACCTCTTAAACTCTATCCTCAGAGAGATCACCGGATCATTGTCTCATCCTCTGACGGAGGGACGACTTGAGATGAAGAGTTCGGGGGAGGTCTCTCTTTCGGACGCGGCGGAGGTGGCGCTTAAGCGGTTTGGGATCAAATGGCCGAAGAGACTCAAAGCCGACGGCATGGCCGAGATGACCCTCACGATGAAAAGGCCGTTGGGCGCTCCTTCCCAGACGGAGTTCTACGGCGATCTTCTGATTCACGATGGAACGATCACCCCGTTTTCCTCCTTCCGCCCGGTTCAAAAAATAAAAGGAACAATCCGGATGAACGGAAAGAATCTCCTGATCGAATCGGCGGAGGGGGAGTGGGGGGGCGGCCGTCTGACGGCGACCGGAAAAATGCCCGATCTCTATGAAGA
>SCUR01000541.1 GCA_004297235.1 Candidatus Manganitrophaceae bacterium
CACGGCGATCAGGCCGACCGTCACCACCGGCGTGGTGCGGGTCGGCCTGATCGCCGTGAATGTCCTTGTTTTTCTCTATGAAGTCTCGCTCGGCCCGGCGGCCGAGGAGTTTGTCTTCTCCTTCGGCGCGATTCCGTCGACCTTGGTCCACGGATTAAAGGGGGGAGCGCCGTCGATCTTGGCCGCTTCCAGTGTCTTGACCTCGATGTTCCTCCACGGCGGGTTCATGCATGTGGCCGGCAATATGCTCTATCTTTGGATCTTCGGGAACAACATTGAAGATGTGATGGGGCATGTCCGCTTCATCTTTTTTTATCTCATCTGCGGGGTGATCGCCGCCTACAGCCACGCCCTCACCGATCCCAACTCCCATGTCCCGATGATCGGCGCCAGCGGCGCCGTGTCGGGGGTGCTTGGCGCCTACCTTCTTCTCTTCCCTCATGCGAAGGTGCTGACCTTGGTGCCGATCGGTTTTTTCATTCAGATCATCCACATCCCGGCGGTGCTGGTCTTGGGGATCTGGTTTTTGGTCCAAACGTTCAGCGGCCTCTTCAGCGGGGGCCAGGTCGGCGGGATCGCCTGGTTCGCCCATATCGGCGGCTTCCTCGCGGGGATGGCGCTGATCTATCCCTTCAAGAAGAAGCAGCGACGGCGGCGGCAGGAGGGGTGGTTCTGACGATTGCGGAATGCGGAGTTCGGATTGGGGAGTGAACCGCATCCACTCTCGACCGGCGAATTGCAAAAGGGCTTTTCCTCTGTTAGGTTGGGATAAGTATGGCAAATGAAATCCTGCAAATTATTCCGTTCTACACGGGAGACGAAAACCTGGAAGCGGCGCTGGCGAATCCTAAGAGTCTCCGTCTGCTCTGGCTGGAGATTCTGGTGAATGGCGACATTCCCTGGGAAAAATATCTCAATCGACCCGGGGTGAGCGTCGCCTATGAAAAGGCCTGCGCCTGGTACACCCAATTCAAAACGATGGTGGAAGGAAACACGGGGAGGAAGCCGTTGCCGTTGCGGCGAGGCGAAGTCGATATGAAGGAGTATCGGCTTCTTTTGGAGGCGCTCAACTTTGTCGCAAGTCGATCTTGACCGGGTGATTTCACTCCTCAAAGAGTTTGCTCATCAGAAAAAAGGCCGCCTGCGGTTGATCCTCGTCGGTGCGCTGGCGCTGCAGTATTATGGAATGCGCGACAGGGCGACGATTGATCTTGATGCGGAAGTCAGCGGAGATTTGGAAGGGCTCTTTCAGTTTCTCAGGGCGCATCGGATTCCGGCCGATCTGGGAGAAAATATTTCCGGTTGGTCGGTCATCGCCATGCCTTCCGGCTATCGCGATCGCGCAGTGACCCTTTACCAAGATGCCTATCTTGAGGTAAAGGCGCTCAGCCCGCTTGATCTGATCATCGCCAAGTTGCGTCGATTTACGGAAGAAGATATCCATGATGCGCTGTTTGTCGTCGGAAAGTACGGCATCCGTTCCGACGAGATCGTACGCGCCGCTGAGGAAGCGATTCAAAATTCCGCCAAGGATACCGCCTTGTTTCTCTTTCGTCGAAACGTCGAGCTCTTCGTCGGAAAAGTAAAAGAAAAATAGAGCCGTTACTCTCCGTGGTGGCCGGACTTGTTGGTGAAGTAGAGGGCGACGGCGACCAGCAGGATGCCGAAGCCGAGGTAGAGAATATTGAGGGGATTGTTGAACTGGGTATGAATGACGTTCTTGAAGAAGGTGACGATCAAGATCATCAAGATCACTTTGGCCAGGCGGTCTTTCAAATCATCGAGCGTTTTGATCAGCAGAATCCGTGAGCTGTGCGCCGCGTTTTCTTCCGCCTGGTCGATCTTGCTGATGAAGAGCTCATACAGCCCCAGCGCAAAGATCAACAGCACGGTCGCCAGCAGATAGTCGTCGATCGCCGTGATGACGTGGCTGACGATGTCGCTGTGAAAGGTGTCGTATCCCTCCCCGCCATGCGCGCCGAGCGAATAGCTCACCGTCTTCACCACCAACGATCCGACGTCGATCGTGGCGATCACGAAGAGAATCACCGAGGAGACGAGGCTCGCCACCACCGCCAGAAGCACGATAAAGCGGCTTTGCCAGAGGAAGCCTTCGAAGAGCCGTTCGAGTGTTTTCATTCTGCCGTTCCCTCTTTCATAGACTCGTCATCTTATTCAATGCAGCCGGCCATTGCAAGGGGGAATACACTCCTCAGCTACATGTCATTCGGTATTTTCATTCCATGTCTCTTCAGTACGGTTTTCTTCTTGACATTAGTTTTCTCGTTTTGTTAGTATCCGTTTAAAATTGAATACTGCTCGGTAATACCTCTATAAGGAATGCCGACTCAGCCGATTGAGGTCGCCTCTTTAGAGTCCCGATCGTCGCGGTCATTGCTTCAGTTTTAGGTTCTCGTTTTCGTTCTGTCTAGTTCGAAGTGGGACTGAGGAAGGTAATGGCTGTGAAATCTGGTCGGCTGCTCAGATTATCCAAGTATTGCCCCGTTTTTAGTTCAAAAAATATATTTTTTATAATGGCGCCAGTGCGCCGGCAACTCAAATTCCTCTCGCAAATATTTTTTTCTTGGATCTTACTCTCTTCCCTTTTTTCCGCTTCCGTCCAGGCTGCAGGTGACGAAACTCCTCCAAATAGCGATCGGTCTGCGGGCGCTGGCAACGAATCGTTCCAGACGAATCTATTTTCGGGAAGCTTCTCTCAGTCCATTCCAATTGTTATTCCTCCCGGAACCAAGCTTCAGCCAACGCTTGCTCTTACATATAATAGCAGCGCTGTATCTGCTCAGACGATTTTAGGGACCGGATGGTCACTTGCTGGGCTAGGCTCCGTTGAGCGAAGCACAAAAAAAGGGGTTCCTACCTATTCCAGTACCGACACTTACATCCTCAATCTTGGAAGCACACATGATCTGGTCTCTGTCCCCAGCGATACAAGAAGTCCTTATCATACCAAAGCGGAAACCTTTCTCCGCATTCAATCTATTCCAATGACGTATCCTGATCCAGACCCGACGAAAGCTTTTTCTACGGTTTACTGGGTTGTAACCGATAAAAACGGCACTCAATTTCGGTTTGGATTTAACGCAGGCTCCAACGTTGTTGCCCTTAATTCAGACGGCACTTCTAAAAAAGCAACCCGATCTTGGTATTTGGATAAAGTTACGGACACGCATGGCAATTACATTGAGATTTCCTATACACAGGATATTTTTAATGGCGGTATTTATCCCTATAGAGTCATTTATACCAAAAATGATAATGCCCCCCTTAATTTCTTTCGAACGATTGATTTTACCTATGAATCGCGTCCTGACATCATTACCGACTACAGTAGCGGCTCTCTGGTCAAAATCAACCAACGTCTCAAAACAATTGATATGAGGGTTAACGGGACGCTTGTAAGGCAATACAAATTTGCTTATGCGCTCAGTCCTGTTTCCGGCAGGTCCCTCTTTCAATCGATCCAAGAGGTTGGTTCCGATGCAGCATCGCAAAATCCAACGACCTTGCCTCCGACGACATTTACTTACCAGCAAAACCAGGCTGGTTGGGTGCAAGA
>SCUR01000542.1 GCA_004297235.1 Candidatus Manganitrophaceae bacterium
AACGTCAAATTCCAGGTCGCGAACGCCTGCCAGCTCCCCTTTCCGGATCAGAGCTTCGACTTCCTCATCTCTTATGGAGACGTCTTAAGCCACATCGTCGACGGATATGAGCAGGCGGTGGCGGAGATGGGCCGGGTCTCGAAGCCGGGGGCGATCTTGACCCTGGAGACCGACACCAAGTGGAATTTCGGAATCTTCTATCACCCGTCCGAGATGATCGAGGCGCTTCGTGTTCCGGGGAAAGGACATGCCACGCGGGTCTGGGAGGGGATGCGTTTTAAGACATTCACCTGGCGGGAGCTCAAATCGCTTCTCGAAAAAAATGGCTTTGAAATCCTCTCCTGCCGGGGCCACAATATTCTCGCTTCTCTGATCCCCGACCGCTATCTGCTGGAAAAAGGGGATCGGACGGCCGTCGGCAAGCTCGCCCTCGCCGTCGGCAAGCTCGATCTCGTCCTCTCCGGAACCTATCCCTTCAACCGATTCGGTTTTAACTTCGTCGTGACGGCAAGAAAAAAGGGATGAGCGCCTGCGGCGTCATCCCTTTTCAATGAGCCTTCCTCTACTATTCGGCTACTTCATCTCTTGAGCGTGCTTGTTCCCTTCTTTTGCATGCATCAACGCTTCCTTCGCATGGCCCATCATGACGTCGCCGTGGCCGGCCTGTCCGTGCTCCACGGCGGCATTCGCGTGGGTGACCGCTTCTTGAACATGTTTCATTGCGCCGCCGCCGTGCATTTCCGTCGGACTTCCCTTGGCGGCGCTTTTCACCGCCTCCTGGCCGTGGTTTAAACACTCCTGCCCGTCTTTGGACATCTGCTTGAAATGTTTTACCGCCGTATCGGTATGTCCCTGTCCGCCGTGATCCATTCCGCTCTCCCCCGCCTCGACCATGGCCGCGCAATGGGCTTTGGCCGTGCCGGCGTGTCCCGTGTCGGCGAACGCATTCGTCGAGACCGATGCGATGAACAGGGTTGCGATCAGAGCGAGTTTTCCTTTGTGCATGTTTTCTCCTTTTGTGAGGGTGACCCAAACAAGGCGAAAGCGACGATCCGATCGGCGGCGCGGCGCCGCTTCGATCAGCCGTCTAGAACCGGATCTTCGCCCCTAATTTCAGTTTTTCCTTTTCTGAAAAGCCCGATGCGACCTCCACCACATAGAGGGCATCCTTGTCGAGCGGTCCGTAATTCGGGCAGGGGTCCGCTTTGCACGGAGGGGTCTTCTCGGAGATGAAAATCACCTCCTTCTGCGCGTTCAGCCAGATGATGTCGATGGGGAATTTGCAGTTCTTCATCCAGAAAAGATAAGGGTGCGCCTCCTGGAAGATAAAGAGCATCCCGCCGCCGGGGGCCAGCGAATCGCGAAACATCAATCCGACGCTCCGCGCCTGAGGGGTGTCGGCCACCTCGGCATCGATCCGGGTTCCGCTGGGGAAGAGAAGGGTGCGGTGGGCGGTGGGGAGCGTTTCGGAAAAGGCCGATCTTCCGGGGAGGATCGCCGCAAAGAGAAGAAAAATAAAAAGCGCTTTTCGCATGCGCCTATCTTATGAAAAAGAAATCGATCTGTCAACGAGGCGTCCGCGGGGGGCGATTTCGGCTTGCCGCCGCCTTTGATGCCCATGATGATTAATGTTATAATCCGTTTCATGCATCTCTATGACGATATCGCTAAAGAAGTATATCCGGATGGCGGGCCGGAGTCCCGCTCCCTGACGCTCCTCTTCCTTTTTCTCTCCCTGTTGTTTCATCTGTCGATGCTTCTTTTGATTCAGCAGTGGGCGCGGTGGGAGCCCTCCCGCATCGAGTCGAAGGACCCCTTCGTCCAACTCGTCGATCCGGAGACGCTCGCCCCGCCCAAGCAGAAAGAGCTCTTGCTCGGGACCGATCGGGAAGAAGATCTGAAGTCGATCCCCCCGGGGAAGGAAACCAAACTTCCGCCGATTCCAAAATCGCTGCAGCCCGGTCTTCCCCCGGCGGCGAAGGGGGGGAAATCGCCGGGGGCGCCCCGTCCGCAGGCGCGGCCCGCGTTGCCCGTCCCTCCTTCGGCGCCGCCGGCGCCGGCTCCATCGCTTTCGCTTCCGGAGCGCCCGACGGCGCCCGACGCCGTTTCGCCCCCGCCGAGCGAGTCGTCTCCGTCGGCCGCTGAAGAGGTGAAAAAAGTATTTCCGCTCCCATCGCTGCCTCCCGGGAAAGGAGAAGCCCGATCCGATCCCACTCCCCGGCCGGGCGGGCTTCCGGGGCTCCCCTTTGCCGACGCGAAGAGCCTCGACCGCCTGGCGAAAGTTTTTTCCGACCAGGAGCAGGTTCCGAAAGATACGATCTCGCTGAACACGGACGACCTGAAATATTTCTCATACATGCTGAAGCTGAAGAACAAGATTGAATATATCTGGAGATATCCTCAGGCGGCCGCGGAGCGGGGAATTCAAGGAGACCTCCTGTTGAATTTCACGATTCATCGAGACGGACGGGTGAGCGACGTCAGGGTGGTCTCCACATCGGGGTATGAAATTCTCGATGTGGAGGCGGTGCGTGCGATCCAAGAGGCTTCCCCCTTCGCCCCTTTGCCGGATACCTGGAATGAAGACCGGATTTCCATTACCGGTCATTTCCTCTATTACAACCGATACACTTATCTGCGTTGACCGGGGGCGGCTCCGGCGCCCCGAAATAGAAAGGCCGCCGCGCAGCCTCTGTTTATCGTGTGCCGCATCTTCCGAATCTCGGCACGGCGCGGTCGGGTTTCCCTCTCCCTGGTCGCTCCATTCCGGGGCGTCCCTCCTCCCGCTTCTGCATGGATACGGAGGGGTCTTTCAGCTCTCCGGCTTCGCCGAAGGGATCTTCACCGTCGAGAAGATTTTATTGACAAATAAAAATCGAAACGGTAGATTGAATGAAAATTTCATTGTGCAATTCCATTCGGCATTCAGATAGAGGGGAGCAATGGTGCAAGAGCAATTAGAGGTGCTGGAAACCCGCGTCCAGGCGATGATTGAGATGATCAAGAAGCTGAAGCGAGAGAAGGAATTATTAGAGGCCAAGGTCGGCCAGCGAGAAAGAGAGTTCCGCCAGCTTCAGGAAGAGCGGGGGGAGGTCCGCCTCCGAATCGAGCGAATCTTGGGGACCTTGAATCATCTGGAAGTCCCGGAGGAGGTCGAAGAGGATTCGGAGATCCCGGTAAAGGTGAAGGCGGGTGAAGAATAAACTGCAGGTCGAGATATTCGGTCATCGATATACGCTCCGAGGCGATGCCGATGAAGCGTATGCCAAGGAGCTCGCCGCCTACGTCGACCGGAAGATGAGCGAGATGGCGGGCCATGCCAAGGGGATCCACTCCTCGAAGCTGGCCATTTTGGCGGCGATCAACATCGCCCATGAGCTTTTTCAACTGCGAAGCCACCAGAAGGAGCGGGATGCCCTCATCGGCGGAAAGACGCGGGACATCATCGAGAGCATCGAAGAGCAGTTTGAGGAATTTAAGTTAGAGTAAAATCTCTCCTCTTGTATTTTTAAAAAAACTTTGATAAGGTGAATTCAGATACAAAAGTTGCCCCTGCGTTGTGCGTGGATGGGTTGTCTCTAAACCTAACAATCGCTGCCAGGGAGCCGAGTCCAGGAGGACGGTGTGCACGTTCCGCCCCCGGCGGAAAAGCCTAAAGTCTTCACCTCGGTGCCCACCTGGTTGTTTCAGGTTTGAGTATAAACTCCTCCACGGCAATCGTGGGGGCTTTTCATTTCAGCTCCTCTCTTTTCTCACCTCTACCTCTGGCATAGGCAGGCAGCGCGCTCGTCGATGATCGGTGTCAGGTATGGAGGAATCCCCTTCGATGACAGACCCGAATGATAAAAGACCTCCTCTGGCCTGGCGGATGCGTCCGAGGGATTTCTCGGAATTCGTCGGGCAGGAGCACCTGGTTGCGCCGGGGAAATTCCTCCGTCGCGCCGTGGAGGCCGATCGGGTCTCTTCCCTCATCCTTTTCGGACCGCCCGGTTGCGGCAAAACGGCCCTGGCCCACCTGATCGCCGCCTACAGCAAATCGGACTTCGTCGATATCAACGCCGTCACCGCCGGCGTGGCCGATGTCCGCCAGGTGATTGCCAAGGCCCGGGAAGAAAAGGCCCGTTCCGGCCGAAAGACCCTTCTCCTGGTCGATGAGATCCACCGGTTCAACAAGGTCCAGCAATCGGCGCTGCTTCCCGACGTCGAAAAGGGAAATATCACCCTGGTCGGCGCTTCCACCCAAAATCCGTTCTTCTCCATCATTCCGGCCCTTTCCTCCCGCTCGCAGATCGTCGAGCTGAAGCCGCTTCCGGTAGAGGGGCTTCGATCGCTTCTTCGGCGGGCCCTGTCCGATCCCGATCGGGGCTTCGGAAATCTAAAGGTCCGGCTGACGGAAGAGGCCGAGCGGCATCTGATCGAAACGACCGAAGGGGATGCGCGGCGCCTCCTCAATGCCTTGGAGATCGGGGTGATGACCACCCCCCCCGATGCGGAGGGGATCATCCCGTTCGATCTCGCCGTCGCCGAAGAGTCGGTCCAGAAAAAAGGACTGGTCTATGAGAGCGGGGACAGCCACTACGATACGATCTCCGCTTTTATCAAGAGCCTTCGCGGTTCCGATCCCGACGCGGCGGTCTACTGGCTGGCGAAGATGATTTATGCCGGTGAAGATCCGCTTTTCATCGCGCGACGCCTGGTCATCGCCGCCTCCGAAGATGTCGGCAATGCCGATCCGCGCGCCCTGGTCGTGGCGGTCGCGGCGCTCCATGCGTTGGAGGCGATCGGAATGCCGGAGGGGAAAATTCCGCTCGCCCAGGCGGCGGTCTACATCGCCACGGCGCCCAAGAGCAACGCTTCGTATAGGGCGATCAACGCGGCCCTGGAGGAGATCGAATCGGGGCGGGTGATGGAGGTCCCCTCCTTTCTGAAAGATGCCCACTACAGCAGCGCCCCGCGATTGGGTCGGGGGAAGGGATATCTCTACCCGCACGACTACCCCGATCACTTCGTTCCCCAGCTCTATCTTCCCGAAGAGAAGACCTTTTATCGGCCTTCAGACCAGGGAGAGGAGAAGCGGATCGCCGAGCGGCTGCGGGGCTGGCGGGAGAAACAGCGGGCGGTACGGAAAAAACCAAAACCGTAGAGCCGTCCCGCCGGGACGTCTCTACAAAGAAGGGGATAAATGGCTTTTTCTCCGATCCAGTCCTCCGAACGGAAGATCCTCACCGTCCAACAACTCACCGCGCAGATCCGCACTGAAATCGAGCGGCGGTTCTCCGACCTCTGGGTGGCGGGAGAGGTGGCCAATCTCAAGATCCCCTCGTCGGGACATGTCTACTTTACCCTCAAGGATGCCGCCTCCCAGATCAAGGCGATCATCTTCCGATCGCACGGGCGGTTTCTCCGGTTCACCCCCAAGGAGGGTCAGTCGGTCCTGATCCGCGGACACCTGACCGTTTATGAGGCCAAGGGGGAGTATCAACTCATTGTCGATTACATCGAGCCACGGGGGGCGGGGGCGCTGCAAGGGGCCTTCGAGGCGCTCAAGGAGAAGCTGCGCGCCGAAGGGCTTTTCGATCCGGGCCGCAAGAAGGAGATTCCCCCTTTTCCCCAACGCATCGCCCTGATCACCTCATCGACCGGCGCCGTGCTTCGCGATCTGATGAAGGTCTTCACGCGAACCGATCTTCCCTTCTCCATCCTCATCTATCCGGTCGCCGTCCAAGGCGACGGGGCTGCCGACGAGATCGCCCGGGCGCTCGACGCGCTGAATCACCGGAGCCGACCTGCCGCCGCCGATCGGATCGATCTGTTGATCCTGGCGCGGGGGGGCGGATCGCTCGAAGACCTCTGGGCCTTTAACGAAGAGATCGTCGCGCGGGCCATCGCCCGATCCGAGATCCCGGTCATCTCGGCGGTGGGGCATGAGACCGACACCACCATCGCCGACTTCGTCGCCGACCTGCGCGCGCCGACCCCTTCCATCGCAGCCGAGATCGTCGTCCGAAACGTCGGCGAGAGACTCGATCGATTCCATTCGTTGAATGCGACCTTGGTCGAGACGATCCGGGGGCGGATCGCGGCCGATCGGAACCATCTCCAATATGA
>SCUR01000543.1 GCA_004297235.1 Candidatus Manganitrophaceae bacterium
CGTCGTTGCGGAACAGCAGATGCAGGGGCTTACCTACCAGACGACGCCGGAAAACTGGCGCCGGGTCGCCCACAAGATTGCGGACGCCGTCTACGAACGGATTACCGGCGAGCGTGGCTATTTCGACACGCGTATCGTTTACATTGCCGAGAGCGGGCCAGGGATACACCGGATCAAACGGCTTGCGATCATGGATCAAGATGGCGAGAACCACCGTTTCCTGACGGACGGGGAGACGCTGGTCCTGACGCCGCGCTTTTCGCAGACGGCGCAGAAAATCGCTTTCCTTTCCTACTACCGAAACCTTCCCAGGGTTTATATCTTCAACATCGAAACCGGCCTGCAGGAACGTCTCGGCGAGTTTCCCGGCATGACGTTCGCGCCGCGTTTTTCGCCCGATGATTCAAAAATAATCATGAGCTACGCGAAGGATGGCAATTCGGATATTTATATTCTGGACCTTGCCACGCGGCGTTCGACGCGGCTGACCTCGAATCCGGCCATTGATACGTCGCCTTCCTTCTCGCCGGACGGCAAACAGGTTGTCTTCCTTTCCGACCGCGGCGGGTCGCCCCAGCTTTACACAACGGACATAGACGGCCAGAACGTTCACCGGATCAGCTTTGGGAAAGGCCGCTATGGCACGCCGGTGTGGTCGCCGCGCGGCGATCTCATCGCTTTTACGAAAATCCATCAAAACCGGTTCTTCATCGGGGTGATGAAGCCGGACGGCAGCGGCGAGCGGCTATTGACGGAAAGCTTCCGGGACGAGGGGCCGACCTGGGCGCCGAACGGCCGCGTGCTGATGTTTTTTCGGCAGATTCCGGGCGGCAGGGACGGCCTTAACGATCGCGTCCGGCTTTACTCGGTGGACCTCACCGGCCAAAACGAAAGGGAGGTTGTAACCCCTTTGGATGGCTCGGATCCGGCTTGGTCCCCCTTGATTCCCTGATCTCAGCCCCGTATGGTTAAGGAAACCGCAGGATTCACAAAGGGTAGCATGGGGATCGGACGGGGCAGCCGCCGGGGAGGGCGGTCAAGCGTCCGGTAAGTGTTCTTCAGGATTTGTAAACCTCCTATATGGTTTAAACACTCAAATCTCGATCGGGAGACAAATTGATGCGTCGAATTTTCGTAATGTTTGCAGCGCTCGTCCTTCTGGCCGCCTGCGAAACTCAATCCACAGGCGCCGGTCGTGGTGCTGGGGCTGGTGGTGCGGGCTCGGATGGTTCCGCTGTGGCGATGAGCCCACAACAGGAACTCGTCGCCAAGGTCGGTGACCGGGTTTTCTTCGATTTCGATAAATACGCAATACGGCCGGATGCCCAAAAAACGCTGAAGGCTCAAGCCGAATGGCTGCAGCAGAACCCGAACTTGACCGTTACGGTCGAAGGGCATTGTGACGAGCGGGGCACGCGGGAATACAACCTCGCGCTCGGCGAGCGTCGGTCGAACGCCGTGAAGGATTACCTTGTGGCGCTCGGCGTGTCGGCAAGCCGGATCACGACGATCAGCTATGGAGAAGAGCGGCCGACCGTCCTCGGTCATGACGAATCGGCGTGGACGCAAAATCGTCGTGGGGTAACAAAAGTCAATTAACCCTCTCGACGTTATCGGCCCTCTTTAGTCTTGC
>SCUR01000057.1 GCA_004297235.1 Candidatus Manganitrophaceae bacterium
CCGCCGAGGATATCGGCAAGTGCGCCCTCGGTATTTTTAAGAAAGGGAAGGAGTATATCGGCAAGACGGTCGGGATCGCCGGAGACCATCTCACCGGCGCTCAGATGGCCGCGGGCTTCACGAAGGCGCTCGGTCAAGAGGTCCGCTATAACGCCGTGACGCCGGAGGTCTACCGCAGCTTCGGCTTCCCCGGCGCCGACGATCTCGGGAACATGTTCCAGTACAAGCGCGATTTCGAGAAGGAGTTCACCGGCGCGCGCAGTCTCTCCGTCTCCCGCTCCCTCAATCCGGAGCTGCAGACGTTCGATCAATGGCTCGCCCGAAACAAGAGCCGTATTCCATTGGGGTAATGTAGATAAGACAATCCCTCGATTAAAAATACGCCGCCGCCCCAAGTTCCTGCCGCTGCGGCAGGCCCTTCCCCGAAAGCGGATTAGTCGTAATTGTAGGGGGACCGCCCGCGCAACGGCGGTCCCCTTCGGGGCAAGAATTCTCTCCTGAAATGGATCCGGATGGATTGGCTCTTTCTCTTGATCGCAGGTTTTTTCGAAGTGGCCTGGGCGATCGGTCTGAAGTATACCGAGGGATTTACCCGCCTCTGGCCGAGCGTCTTTACCGTTGTCGGCATGGCGCTCAGCTTCCTCTTCCTCGCTCAAGCCCTGAAAACGATTCCGGTCGGAACCGGTTACGCGGTCTGGACCGGTATCGGGGCGACCGGCACCGCGCTGCTTGGAATCCTCCTCTTCGATGAGCCGCGCGACGTCGGCCGGATTGTCAGTCTTGTCCTCATTGTCGCCGGAATTTTGGGCCTGAAGCTGACCTCATCACGGTAGGAACATCAGCCTTTCGGCACCCCTTGTCAAGCGTGTTTCTTAAATCGCCACTTTGCTCTTGGCTCCTCACCACCCGATTCTGTAAAATAGAGGTAATGCGTTACTATGCCCTCGCGACCGATTACGACGGAACACTTGCCACGGAGGGCCGGGTCGATGATGCGGCGTTGGAAGCGCTCCAGCGCTTGCGCGGTTCCGGCCGCCGGTTGATCCTCGTCACCGGCCGTGAATTAAACGACCTCTTTCAGGTCTTTCCCAGGATCGATCTCTTTGAAAGGGTCGTCGCCGAAAACGGCGCCCTCCTTTACCGCCCGGCGACAAAAGAGACGAAACTTCTTGCGAAAGCGCCCCCCGCGCAATTCGCCGAAACGCTTCGCGATCGGGGGGTCGCTCCCCTTTCGGTTGGAGAAGTCGTCGTGGCGACTTGGACTCCGCATGAGAAAACCGTCCTCGACGCCATCCGCGAGCTGGGGCTGGAGCTTCAGGTGATCTTCAATAAGGGGGCGGTGATGGTCCTCCCCTCCGGGGTGAACAAGGCGACCGGGCTGGCGGCGACCCTTGAGGAGCTGGGGCTTTCGCCTCACAACGTCGTCGGCGTCGGTGATGCGGAGAACGACCACGCTTTTCTCAACCGGTGCGAGTGCTCCGTGGCGGTCGCCAACGCCCTGCCGGCGCTAAAAGAGCAGGCCGACTGGGTCACCCAGGGGAGCCGCGGCGCGGGGGTGACCGAGCTGATCGAGCGTCTTCTCGCCTCCGATCTGGCGGAGCTCGCCCCCCGGTTAAAACGGCATGAGATCCTCCTCGGACAGCGCCCGGAGGGAGAGGAGGTGCATCTTCAGCCGTATGGATCGAGCGTTCTCCTGGCCGGCACGTCAGGCGGCGGCAAGTCGACGTTTGCGACTGGATTTCTGGAGCGTCTTTCCGAGCAGGGATACCAATTCTGCATCGTCGACCCGGAAGGAGATTATCAGAATTTCGAGGGCGCCGTGGTGCTCGGGAGCCCCCAGCGGGCGCCGACGGTGGAAGAGGCGGTCCAGCTTCTTGAGAAACCGGGTCAAAACGCGGTGATCAACCTTCTCGGAGTCGCGCGGGAGGGCCGCCCCGCTTACTTCGAGGGGCTTCTGGCAGCATTGATGGAATTGCGGGCGCGGACCGGCCGGCCGCACTGGATCGTCATCGACGAAACCCACCATCTCCTCCCCTCCGCCTGGGCCCCCGCCCTGTTGACCGTTCCGAAGGAGTTTCATGGGTTTTTGTTCATCACCGTCCATCCCGATCATGTCGCCGCCGCCGTTCTCACCTCGGTCGATCTGATCATCGCCATCGGATCGACCCCGCAGGAGACGATTCGAACCTCCGGCGAGACGCTCGGGGAGCGGGTGCCGCCGGTCCCCGCCGTCTCACTCGAGCCGGGCGAGGCGATCGCCTGGTGGCGGCGGCCGAAGCGCGAGCCGTTTTCGTTCAGAAGCATCCCGCCCCGGATGGAGCGCCTGCGCCATCTTCGCAAATATGCCGAGGGGGAGCTTCCCCCCGATCGAAGCTTCTACTTCCAAGGACCGAACGGGAGGCTGAACCTTCGCGCGCAGAATCTTTTTTTCTTCCTGCAGCTGGCCGATGGCGTGGATGAAGAGACCTGGATCTATCACCTGAGGCAGGGAGATTACTCCAACTGGTTCCGCCGAATGATCAAGGATCCTCAACTCGCCGACGAGACGGCGCAGATCGAAGCCGACGGCGCGCTTTCCGCCAAAGAGAGCCGCGCCCGCATCCGGGAGAAGATCGAGGCGCGCTATACCCATCCGGCCTGATCCGCGGACAGTCAAACATTTTAATGAGGAGGAGCGGGAGATGTTTCAGGGGGTCGATTTCCTCAATCTCGATGACGAGCTCAAACCCGAAGAGCGGATGGTCCGCGACGAGGTCCGGCGCTGGGTCGAGGAGCAGCTCCTCCCGATCATCGTCCCCCATTATGAGGCCGGGACCTTTCCGAAGGAGCTGCTCCCCCAGATGGCGGCGATGGGGCTCCTCGGCGCCAACCTCGATCCGAAGTACGGCTGCGCGGGGCTGAACAGTGTCGCCTATGGCCTGATCAATCAAGAATTGGAGCGGGGCGATTCCGGCCTGCGCAGTTTCGTCTCGGTCCAATCGGGGCTGGTGATGTGGCCGATCGCCGAGTATGGATCGGAGGAGCAGAAAAACCGCTGGCTTCCGAAGATGGCGCGGGGCGAGGCGATCGGCTGTTTCGGATTGACCGAGCCCGATTTCGGATCGAACCCGGAAGGGATGATCACCCGCGCGGTGAAGCAGGGCGCCGAATACGTCCTCAACGGGACCAAGATGTGGATCACCAACGGGACGATCGCCGACGTGGCGCTGATCTGGGCGAAGGACGATCAGGAGATCATCCGCGGCTTTCTTGTCGAGAAAGGGACCGCCGGCTTCCGCCAAAATAAAGTCACCGACAAGTTCTCCCTTCGCGCCTCGGACACCGGCGAGCTGGTCCTTCAGGAGGTCCGGATTCCGGAGGCGAATCGCCTTCCGGAGACCGACGGGATCAAATCGACGCTGCGCTGTCTCAATCAAGCCCGCTACGGAATCGGCTGGGGGGCGATCGGCGCCGCCATGGCCTGCTACGATCGCGCCCTCACCTACGCCAAAGAGCGGGTGCAGTTCGATCGTCCGATCGCCGGCTATCAGCTGGTTCAGCAAAAGCTGGTGGAGATGCTGACCGAGATCACGAAGATGCAGCTCCTGGCGCTCCGTCTCGGCCGCCTCAAAGATCAGGGCCGCTTAAGCCACGTCCAGATCTCGATGGGAAAACGGAACAACGTCTTCCACGCCCTCCAAATCGCGCGGGTCGCCCGGGACATTCTCGGCGCCAACGGCATCATGTACGAGCACCAGATCGCGCGGCATCTCTGCAACCTTGAATCGGTTTATACCTATGAGGGAACGCACGACATTCACACGTTGATCATCGGTGAGCAGATCACCGGCTTGTCGGCGTTTACGTAAACCGAATTTTGGTGCGGATTCGGCCCATTCTCTTCGGTGCCGCTTCGAGTTGACTCCCTCGGTCTGAAATGACTACGCTGAAAGAAACGTCAGTGAGGGAAGCGATGGGAAGGCATTGGACCGAAATCGTGGTGACGACCGATCGAAGCCGGCAGGTGATCGATCTGACCGACGAGGTCAACCGGCAGATCGTCCCGCACAATCTGCCGGAGGGGCTCTGCCTGGTTCACGTCCGGCACGCGACCGCGGCGATCACGGTCGGTGAAACGGGAGAAGGGACGGAGAAAGATCTGCTCGACGTGCTTTTCGAGAGGGTGCCGAAGCTCCCCTTTCGACATCGGCCCAACCCGGGCCATGCGCCGGCGCACCTGATCTCGTCGATCGGCGGGCGCTCCCGGCGCAGACGCTGCTCGCCTGGATCATCCTTCTGCTCTCTTTCTTCTTCACCGATCCCGCTGAGAATATCAACTGGGTCTTCGGCCCCGGCCGGCCCTAAACGGTGATGCCGCCGCCGCTCTATCTTGCGCTGTTGATGATTTTTCTCCCCGTCGTTGTTTATTGGCCGACCGACCTGATTTTGGAAAAGTGTTTCGGAAAGCGCTTGCAAATGTAATCGGGATGACATTCTCCGGATAGGCATTCTTGGTATAGTAAGAACGGGTACATTGCGGGTCACCGGCGGTCCCGGTCCGTTTTATTTCAACCGACAACGAAGAGTCTCCCATGCCGAAACCTTATTGCATAAATGACTTTCCGCATCTTCTTATCGGGATCCAGCGATCGCTTCTCTCTCTGATGATTCTGACCGCCGTCGGGTGCGCCTCGCTCCCGGGGAAGCAAAAACAATCGGCGCCCCAACCGATTCCCCCGGAACTTGTCAAGGTTCGCGCCGCGCTGGAGAAGTATCAAGACCCGATCGAAGCGGTGCGAGACGGCTATCTCTCGATGGTCGGTTGTATGGAATATCCCTCCGGCGGCGTCGGGATCCGCTTCCTCAACACCAGCCTGATGAGCACGGTGGCCAATCCTTATTATCCGCCGATCCTCATTTACGAACCGAAGGGAGAGCGCCTTCAGCTCGTCGCCGCGGAGTGGCTGATCCCGGTGGCGATGGGGATCAGCGATCGGCCCGATCTTTTGGGAAAGCCGTTCGACGGGCCGATGGAGGGGCCTCACCCGCTGATGCCGAAAGATTTCGTTCACTACGATCTTCATGTGTGGCTCTTCAAAGACAACCCGGCCGGTCTTTACAGTCCGACCAATCCGACGGTGAAGTGTCCCCCGACGCTCGCCTACCGCTTTGAAGAAGAGCCGCCCCGGCTTATCAAAAACCAGCCGAGGGGGTAATCCTTCCACGCATTGACCGCCCCTCTCGGTTCTCACCTGCCGGTGATAGAGAGGAAGCCTTCCTTCGACCCGGTTGACTCCTTCAATAAATTAGCCTATACAGAGGGGGAATGACACTGCCTGAGGAGAAGACGCATGCCTACTTCCATTTATGAATTCAAAGCACGGACGATTGGCGGGGAGGAGATCTCGCTCGATCAATACAAGGGGAAAACCCTCTTGATCGTCAATACCGCCAGCGAGTGCGGCTACACCCCGCAATATGCGGGGCTCGAAGCGCTTTATAAAAAGTACCGGGATCGGGGATTTGCGGTGCTCGGCTTTCCGTGTAACCAATTCGGCCGGCAGGAGCCGGGGACGGAGGCGCAGATTCAGGCGTTCTGCCAGAAGAATTACGGCGTCACCTTCCCGATGTTCGCCAAAGTCGATGTGAACGGCGACCGGGCGCATCCTCTCTTCGATTACCTGAAAAAATCGCTTCCGGGGATCCTCAACACCGAGCCGATCAAGTGGAACTTCACGAAGTTTTTGGTCGATCGGAGCGGAAAGCCGATCGAACGCTTTGCCCCGGCCACCCCGCCGGAGTCGATCCAGAAAGCGGTCGAGAGCGTTCTTTAGCCGGCTCCGGCCAAAATCGGAGAAGAGACGCGATGATGAAGGGGCGTTGAAAAAGCATATGAAGAAAATCGTCGGGGTGATGGGGCCGGGAGAACGGGCGCGGGAAGGACAGGTCCTCAGCGCCTATGAGCTCGGGCGGCTCATCGCGGAAGAAGGGTGGGTGACACTCACCGGGGGACGAAACGCCGGGGTGATGGATGCCGTCAGCCGCGGAGCGAAAGAGGCGGGGGGGCTGACGGTCGGCATTCTTCCGACACGCGATCAGAAGATGATTTCGGACGCCGTCGACATTCCGATCATCACCGACATGGGGAGCGGGCGAAACAATATCAACGTTCTCACCAGCGATCTGATCATCGCCTGCGGGATGGGAACCGGCACCGCGTCCGAAGTCGCCCTCGCGCTCAAAGCGCATAAACCGGTGATCCTGATGACCGAGAACGAGGACGGCAAGCGCTTCTTCAAGGGACTGAAG
>SCUR01000003.1 GCA_004297235.1 Candidatus Manganitrophaceae bacterium
GGCACGGATGCTTCTCTATTTCCCACCCTGGAATCAGAGGGCGGTTTTGAAAACTTACCGCCTCTTCGAAACAGTCGGGAAAAAAGCGCTTCCGGGCACCGGCGCGTTCATCGCAATGAAGGCGGAAAAAAGAGAGCAGAAAGGAGAGAAATGATGGATACCGTAACAATGATCGTTCAGGAACCCCCCTATGGAACGGAAAAGGGCTGGAACGCGCTTCGGCTGGCCCAATCGCTTCTGGCGATCGAGACCCATGTCAACGTCTTCCTCCTGGGAGACGCCGTCGGGATCGCGAAGGCGGGTCAGGAGGTCCCGACGGGATACTACCATCTCGGAAAGATGCTGGAACAACTGATCAACAAAGGGGCCGAGATCCGGGCCTGCGCGACCTGTTGCAAGGCGCGGGGACTCAAAGAAGAAGATCTGGTCAAGGGAGCGGTCATCGGAGGCATGAGCGATCTGGCCCACTGGACGAAGGAAAGCAGACAGGTCATCACCTTTTAGCCGGGAGGCAATCATGGCAGGGAAAACGATTCTGATTTTGGGCGGGGGGATCGGAGGGCAGGTCGCCGCCAATCTCTTGCGCCGGAAGATTGCCCGCGATCACCGGGTGATCTTAATCGATCGTAAAGGAGGGTATGTCTTTTCGCCGTCCCTCCTCTGGCTGATAGTGGGAAAGCGAAAACTCGATCAGATCAGCCGATCGCTCGAATCGCTGACCCAAAAAGGGATTGAGGTTGTTCAGGCCGAGGTCACCCGGATCGACACCTCGGCGCGGGCGGTCCTGGCCGGCGGTCGAACCTTCTCGTATGATTACCTGATCATCAGCCTCGGGGCCGATCTCGCCCCGGAGACCGTCCCGGGATTGCGGACAGCCCATCTTTTCTACGAACCATCCGGGGCGGAGCGGCTCTGGAAGACGGCGCGCGCCTTTTCCGGCGGGCGCGTGGCGATCCTGATCGCCGCAACACCGTTCAAATGTCCCGCGGCCCCTTATGAGGCGGCGATGCTCCTTAATGACTATTGGAGGAAGCTGGGACTTAAGAAGAAGTTTGAGATATCGATCTACACCCCGGAGCCCCTCCCGATGCCGGTGGCTGGGCCGGTCGTGGGGAACGCCGTCAAAGAGATGGTGGAAGGGAGGGAGATCGGCTTCCATCCGATGATGAAAATCGCCTCGGTCGATGCGAAGACGAACGAACTCCTCTTCGAGAACGGCCGGCGGGTCGGATACGACCTTCTCATCGCCATCCCGCCCCATCGGGCGCCACAGGTGATCAGGGACTCGGGGCTGGCGGGGGAGTCGGGCTGGATCCCTGTCGATCCCAGCACGCTTAAGACCCGATACGAGGGGGTCTACGCCATCGGAGACACCACCACGATCATGCTTCCCGTGGGGAAACCGCTTCCCAAGGCGGGGGTCTTTGCTCATCATCAAGCGGAGGTCGTGGCCAAAAATATCGCCGCCGAGATTGTGGGAGACAAGGCTTCTGAGGTCTTCGACGGAGAGGGCTACTGTTTTCTGGAGATGGGCGCCGGCCGCGCCGGTTTCGCCGGCGGGAATTTTTACACCGCGCCGGAACCGCTAATCAAATTGAGAAAGCCCGGCTACCACTGGCACTTGGGAAAGGTCCTGTTTGAGCGCTGGTGGCTGAAGCATTGGTTTTAGGAGATCATCGATGATATCTGACAGGATGATGGGGCCCGGCATGGGCCTCTGGATGACGTTCAATCTTCTTTTCTGGCTCCTCCTGACGGTGGGGATCGTCCTCCTGGCGGTCTGGGCGGTCGACGCGATCAGAAGAACAAGAGAGCGAGAAAGCGAGTTGCCCTTGGAAATCCTCAAAAAACGGTATGCCCGGGGAGAGATATCCAAAGAGGAATACGAGGCGAAGAAACAGGACCTTCTTTAAGGAGGGATCATCCCATGAAAAGAAATAACCTGTTATGGGTATCGATCAGCTTCATCGGGATCGGCCTGGCGGGGATCACTGCCACAGGAACAGGAAATAGGAATATGATGTGGGTGATGGGAGGGATGATGGATCAGAGGGAGATGAGAGAGATGATGGGAGGAATCCTCCCGCCCGGGGTGGATCCCCAGGCGCTTCCCGATCCCGGCAGCCGGGGCGCGGCGCTGCTCGCCGCCTACTGCGCCCAGTGCCATCACCTTCCCAGCCCGAAGATGCACACCGCGGAGGAGTGGCCGCGCGTGTCCGGGCGGATGTTCGCGCGGGAGCGGATGATGACCGGCATGCGCGGGATAATGATGGAGATGAAGTCCCCCACCCCTCAGGAAGAAGAGATCCTGATGCAATATCTGAAAACGCACGCGATGAAAGCCCTCGCCCGCGGAAGCGTTCCGGAACCCGATTCGCCGGGCGCTGGCCTCTTTCAACAGACCTGTTCCCAGTGCCATGCGCTTCCCGATCCCGGACAGCACACCGCTTCCGAATGGCCTGCGGTGGTGGAGCGGATGCGGTCGAACATGGCGGCCATGGGGAAACGGGTGATCACGGAGGAAGAGAAGAGAGCGATCACAGACTACCTGGTCCGGCATGCCGGATGAGCGGCGGCCTCTCCAATACCCGCAGCGGGCAAACTTCCCCACTTGATCTTCCCCTTCCGGCAGGACGCCGCGATGTGGATGTTAAGCCAGACCACAGTTCTGGACCAGCATACCCACCATCATCTATCCACGTTAAAAAGGGAGGTTTTCGTATGATGCAAGAGAGTATCCTTCATGAAGGGAGCCGGCTTTTCGCGCCGGGCTACCGCCAGATCGAAAGCAATGATCAGGCGCTTCTGATCGACCCGGAGGCGCCCCACTGGGTCATCACCGACCGGCGCGGCGCGCGGATCCTTGGCGACCTCGACGGGAAAAAGACGTTCGGCCAGGTCGTCGCCGACTATTGCCGTGCTTTTCAGGTCGATTGGGCCAAAGGATGGCTTCATTGTCACACCTTTCTGCAGAACGCCCTTCGAACGGGGTTCGTCGCCCCCACCCCCCTCGTCCGCGCCCCCTATAAACACCTCTGCGATGGAGAGGACCTTGAACAGACCGGCCTCATCAGCGGCTGGTTTTTCGGAGAAGATCCCTTCTTTGAGTTTCACGAGCGGGGGATCGTCGAGACCCTCTTCTCCCTTGCCGAGACGCGATGCCGACAAAAACCTCCTTCCGGATATGATCGCCCGATGATCTATGCCGCGATGGGAGAAGCAACGCTGAAAGAGGTGCGAGAGGGAGGGGCGCAAGCGATAGGCGGTTTTGAGGTCGCCCTCTCCCGCTCCACCGGCGTATTGTCGGCCGACCTCGACCGATCCCGCCGGGTGGTGAGCGATTTCTACGGCGAGGCGGCAAAGACACCTCAACCCCAGCTTTGTTGCCCGGGAGGATATCCAGAGGAGGCGCTTTCCCATATTCCGAGAGAGGCCCTGGAGATCGCTTACGGCTGCGGCAGTCCGGTTGATCTGGCCGGCATCCAGCCGGGGGAGACCGTCGTCGATCTCGGCTCCGGCGGGGGGATCGACTGCTTCATTGCCGCCAAAAAGGTCGGGGCGACCGGCCGGGTGATCGGCATCGACATGACCGACGCCATGCTCGCCAAGGCGAACCGGTCGAAGAGCGCCGTCGCGAAAAACCTCGGCTATGACGTGGTTGAGTTCAAAAAGGGATATCTTGAGGAGATTCCTCTTCCGGCCCAATTCGCCGACTTGATCACCT
>SCUR01000544.1 GCA_004297235.1 Candidatus Manganitrophaceae bacterium
AAAATAGGAATTGTCGGTTGTGGGTTGAATTCGGATTATCATATCAATTTTGCAAAATCGTACCCCGGCGCGGAGATCGTCGGCCTGGTCGATCGGGATGAAAAAAAATTGAAGGAGTGCGGCGAAAAGCATCAGATCGCCGGCCTCTTTTCAAGCATCAAAGATTTGGTCGAGCAGAAAAGGCCTGATGTCATCCATATTCTCACTCCTCCCAAAACCCATTTTGCGCTCGCGAAAGAGGCGATTGAGCTCAATTGCAATCTTCTGGTGGAAAAGCCGTTCACGTTAAACCTGCAAGACGCCAAAGCGCTCTATGACCTGGCCGAGCGGCGAGGGGTGAAGCTCTGCACCGTGCACAATCACTTTTTCGATCCCTGCATGGCGAAGGCCGATAATCTGATTAAAAAAGGGGAGCTCGGAAAGGTGATCAACGTAGAGAGCTACTACGGTTTGAACACGCAGATTCCCGCCTTCCGAGACTATCCGGCCCCAAACGTGTTGCCCTGGATCTACGACTTGCCTGGGAGCGTCTATCACGATTTTATGCCCCATCCGCTTTACGTTTTATTGGAGTATACCGGCCGGCCGAAAGAAGTGAAGGTGATGACCCAGACCCACGCCGTTTTGCCTAACGAGATGCCGGACGAGCTTCGAATCTTAATTAATGGCGAGAAGGCGTTCGGGGTGCTTACCTTCTCTTTCGCCGCCCAGCCGCACCTTCATTTTATCCGGATCTACGGAACGAAAATGATGGTGGAGGTCGATATCAACACGATGACCACCATCACGCATCCGAAAAGCGCGCTTCCGAAGGCGGCTCAGAAGGCGACCTACAATCTATTTGAGAGCTGGCAGCTTTTGACCAGCACCTTTTCGAATGTCTATCAATTTTTGACCAAGAAACTGAAGCCCTATCAGGGGATGAAGGTGTTGATTCATCAATTCTACGATGCCATCCGGCAGAACGGTCCGGTTCCGGTCTCCAAGGAGCAGGCACTGGTTGTGCTTGAAACGATGGATGAGATCTTCCGGCAGGTGAAGGTCAAGCCGTTTGACTTCAGTCCGATCATTCCCAAAAGTGTACCCTCCAAGCATGCCGAGAAAATACTCGTCACCGGCGGCACCGGCTTTGTGGGAAAGAGATTGGTCGAGGCGTTGGTTGCGGAAGGCTATCCGGTGCGGGTATTGGCGAGAAAACTGTCGAATGTCGAACCGTTGAAGAAGATCGGCGCGGAGATATTTTGGGGAGATGTTGCGGATAAAGCGTCGCTGGAGACCGCGCTTCAAGGGATCGATTCCGTGGTGCATGCAGCAGCGGGGACCAGCGGGAATAAGAAGGACTGCGATCTGGCAACCATTCAGGGAACGCTCAATACGCTGGCCCTTTGCGAGCGTTACAAGATCCGAAAATTGATTTATATCAGCTCCTGTAGCGTCTACGGGGTGGCCGATTATAAGAAGAATGAGATCGTCACGGAAACGTCGTCATTAGAGCGATTCCCTTCGAAAAGAGGGGAGTATTCCGCCTCGAAACAGAAGGCGGAAGCGCTTGTCTCGGAAGCGATGAAAACGGGAAAGGTCTCCGCGGTGATTTTAAGACCCGGCACCATCTGGGGGCCGGGGGGCATTCTGTTTACGCCGATGATGGGCTTTTCTCTTTTTGGGAAGGCTTTCGTGGTGATCGGGAATGGGAGGTTTGAGCTTCCGTTCGTCTATATAGATAATCTGGTCGACGCCATTATCAAATCGATACAGAGCGATCAGGCCGATCAACAGATCTTTAATGTGATCGATAGCGAGCGGCTCAATAAAAGAGAGTATATGCGAACGGTTATAAAGCCCCTTTATCCGAAAGCGCGGGTCTTCTACTTCCCGTTTGGGCTCCTTTATTCCGTCGTATGGATGCAGGAGAAAATGCTCGCGGCTCTAAAACGAAATCCATTCTTGACCCGGTATCGTTTGACCTCTTCACAAAAGCATATTTCGTATGACAACGCAAAACTAGTCCGGACGCTTCATTGGAAGCCGAAGGTCGGCCTTTCCGAAGCGGTTGAACAGGTCCTGCGCCACGAGCGGTCTAAGGATTAAGAGGGATACTCCACGACTACTTCACCTGAAGGTTCTGGGGTGGAGCAGGCGGGGGGTTGGTGTTGGGCCGGTCGCTTGCGACCGTCAATTCGTCGATCCACATCGACTGGTTGACGGTCGAACCGTTTCCGAGATAAGGTCCGATCACGAACTGATTGAATTGCATCGTCGGAGAGGCACCGGTCCTCATAATGGCATTATTCACATTGATCAGAAGATTTCCATCATACCAATATTTAACGATGCCGTCATTTTGGCCGATGCCGTTGGAGATGGTGTTTAATTGGGCGAAGACTTCGATGAAATGCCAATCATTCTTGTAATAAGGTCCCTGCTGTGCTTTAAAATAAGATCCGTTTGCCAGCCAAAGATATTGATTCCAGTAATCCCCCGGGTTGGGGGTATCCATACGGAAACAATTTGATCCCCCGAAGACCCCATTGACGCTCACACCGCCGGTATTCCCGACCCCGTTGCATCCTGCAACTGCCCGATTTTCAGTGACGCCGATTAGATTTGTCCCAATCTTGGTGATATCGATCATCTTACCGTCTTGGATCTGGATGGCCGGAACGCCCCCTCCATCCGTCCCGACCGTTTGCTGGATATAGAAGTCCAAATAATTGTAAGAGAGGCCTTCAAAATTACTTTCTCGCGTGGTGATAATATAAAATTCATGAGGCCCCGAATTGGTCCCTGTTCCGATATAGTTCGCGCTATATTTCACCCAAAAACTAACATAAATTGAATTCGTAGGAGTAAAAAGATGCCGGGCCGGCGCGCCGCCGGAACATCCGGCCGATCCGACCGGCATGCTGCAAAGGAAAGCGCCGGTCCCCACCTTTGCATTGGCCGCATCAATCGTCCCCCGCGGATTGTCGTACCATCCGCGAGAAGCAAAGCTGTTGTCCTCGAAATGTTCCACAAAAAAAGTTGCCGCATAAACCTGATGGGTCCAAGTGAAGATTGAAAGTAAGAAAATAATAAGTGTGATCATTTTAAACCGAGTTCTTAACCTTTTTTTCTCTTTCTCTTTCTCTTTCTCTTTCTCTTTCATTATTTCACCTGCACGTTTGTGGGGGGCTGCGGAGCCGCCGTTGTCCCCATTGTGGCGTAAGGATACTGACATCCGATCCGACCCGTTTTGGAAATTGCGACGTCGTCAATATCAAGATAAATATAGTCCCCTGTGCCGCTTGCAGAGTTGTTCGACGGAAAAGTGAAAGCAGGAATCCCGGCGCTTCCGGTGTTGAAACCCGAGCCGCTTACGCGCAGCACGTTATCGATCCACCATTCCGTCATGCCATTGGCGGCTCCGAGGGAGGACTCGGTGCGGATATGAATCTCGCTGCAATGCCAGGAGCCGTCCGAATAGGTTTGCCTGCCGCTCAGGTTCCAGAAATCCCACAGACCGAATCCACTGCTCTTTGCTGCTGCTGCGCCGTTTGTCATCACCAATTGGGTTCCGAGAAAAGCAAAGTAGACGGAATCGGTGCCGGAAGAGCTCTTGCTGAGATAGACGATCTTATGCCCAAAAGCGCCGTCCGTTCCAAACGTAAAACCAGGTTGATAACGAATATAAAACCGAATCCAGAGTTCTTTTTCCTCACGGCCCCCGACACCGTAGTAGAAGTCGTAGTCAAAGCCGGGTGACGACTCATTTTTCACCAGGCCGATCCATTGACGGAAACCGCGCCCCCCTGCGCCCAGAGGGAAGTTCGCATCAGAAGTGATTTGCGAATAGTGACCGGCGGGGCCTGTCGGGTTTTGTGCCAACTGTCCGGGAACAAAGTTGCAGACAAGGGTGGGAACCGAATAAGTCGCTTCAGGGCAGTCGAATGTATTCTGATAGGGGAGCGGGGGGATGATGACGCCATCGGCGGCAAGGCCGTGTGAGGTCGAAAAGAAAAGCGCGGCGGCAGTAATGGCGACTGTAATGGATGCTGAGAATATCAATTTTTTTATTTTCATATAATCATACCCCAAGAT
>SCUR01000545.1 GCA_004297235.1 Candidatus Manganitrophaceae bacterium
TGCTGGAGGTCTCCCGCGTCCTCTCCTCCCTTCGCGGAAAAATGACGGTCCAATTCGCCGCCTTCTCCCTGGAAGAAGAAGGGTTTCTCGGGAGCGACCATTATGCCCGCCAGGTTCGCCGGAATAAAGTCCCGCTCTGGGGAGCGATCATTCTCGAATGCGTCGGCTACACCGATGCGCGGCCGGGATCGCAGACGGCGCCGCCCAACCTCCCGATGAAGCTGCCGAGCCAGGGCGACTTCATCGGTCTGGTCGGAAACGCCGCCGCGGAGCCGATCCAAAAAGCGTATGAGATCGCCGTATCGTCCTACTGTCCCGAGCTCCCCTGCGTCAGCTTTTTGGTTCCGGGGAAGGGAGAGGACTTCCCCGACACGCGGCGCTCCGACCATGTCCCCTTCTGGGATCGCGGCTACCGCGCGGTGATGCTGACCGACACCGCCGATTACCGCAATCCGAATTATCATAAGAAAAGCGATCAAATAAAAACGCTCGACCTTCTTTTTATCACCCGGGTCGCACGGTCGCTGGCGGCGGCGGTGATCGAGATCGCCGAACTGAAACCGGCGGAGGAAAAATGAGGCGGCGGGAAACAGACCGGGCCCGAGCATGACGCGCGAAATCTACCGGGGGAAGATCGTCCACCTCTTCGTTGAATCGGCGAAGCTGCCGAACGGAAAGACCTTCGAGCTGGAGGTCGTCCGGCATCCGGGGGCGTCGGCGGTCGTTCCGTTGAAGGAAGACGGCAAGGTGATCCTGATCTACCAATATCGTCATGCCGCCGGCGGATTTATTTACGAGGTCCCGGCGGGAAAGCTCTCGCCGGGCGAGGCTCCCGAGGCCTGCGCGGCGAGGGAGACCGAAGAGGAGATCGGCTACCGGGTCGAGACGCTGGAGAAGCTGACGACGATCTTCACCGCGCCCGGCTTCTGCGACGAGCAGATCCATCTCTTTCTCGGAACGGGGCTGGTCCACACCGGCCAGCAGCTCGGGGAAGATGAGGTGTTGCAGGTCGTCGAGATGCCGTTTGAAGAAGCGATGCGCCGGATCGAAGATCAAACTATCCGCGACGCCAAAACCATCGTCGCGCTGGAGCTGGCTTACGGGCGGGCGAAAAAGCGGGGATGGATTTAAAAGACGGTGAGGAGTTAGGAGTGAGTAGTGAGGGGTAAGAACCAAAATCTTTTCCTCCTCACTCCTGACGCTCTTTCATTATTAAGGAGGAATCGGTGCCAGAGAAGCTCATATTCGAAAAAAGTGTCCCCGGTCGGCGCGGCGCCACCTTTCCAACCGAGGTCCTTCAAGGATTTTCGATCGACCATGTCTTGCCGAAAAAATTTCAGCGCCAGGTTCCGCCGCCGCTGCCGGAGGTGAGCGAGAACGAGCTGATGCGCCACTACACCCGACTCTCTCATGAGAACTACGGCGTCGACACCGGCTTCTACCCGCTCGGCTCCTGCACGATGAAGTACAATCCGAAGATCAACGAAGATGTCGCCCGGTTCCCCGGTTTCGCGCAGATTCACCCGCTCCAGCCGGTCGACACCGTTCAGGGAGCGCTGCAACTGTTGTATGAGCTGGAGAAGATCCTCGCGGAGATCGCCGGGATGGCGCGCGTATCGCTGCAACCGGTGGCGGGGGCGCAGGGGGAATTAACCGGCATGCTGATCACCCGCGCCTACCATCAAAAACAGGGACGGCAGCGGAAAAAGGTGATCATCCCCGATTCGGCGCACGGCACCAATCCGGCCAGCGCCGCGCTCGCCGGCTATACGATCCAGACGGTCCACTCCAATGCCGACGGTTTGATCGACGTCGATGATCTCGCCAAGATGGTCGACGAAGAGACCGCCGCCTTCATGCTGACCAATCCGAATACCCTCGGGCTTTTCGAGCGGGAGATCGACAAGATTGTTCAGATCGTCCATGATGCGGGGGCGTTGATGTATCTGGACGGCGCCAACCTGAACGCGCTTCTGGGGCTGACCCGCCCCGGCGACATGGGATTCGACATCGTCCACTTCAACCTCCACAAGACCTTCTCCACCCCGCACGGCGGGGGGGGGCCGGGGGCGGGACCGGTCGGCGTGGCGGAGCGATTGGTCCCCTATCTCCCGTCTCCGACGATTGAAAAAAAGGGGGAGGAGTATCTCCTCGATGATCGGCGGCCTCAATCGATCGGACGGATCCATGGGTTCCACGGCAACTTCGGCATCCTGGTCCGCGCTTACACCTACATCCGCCGGCTCGGACCTTCGGGCCTCTCCGCCATCAGCCGGAACGCCATCATCAACGCCAATTATTTGAAGAAGCAGCTGGAGGAGCTCTATCCGGTTCCGTTCAACCGGCCCTGCATGCACGAGTTCGTCCTCTCGGCCAAGAAGTTTCGGGAGAAGGGGGTCCATGCCTGGGACATTGCGAAGCGCCTCATCGATTACGGTTTTTATCCGCCGACCGTGAACTTCCCGCTTGTCATCGAGGAGGCCCTGATGATCGAGACCCCCGAGAGCGAGCCGCGCGAGAACCTCGACGCCTTCGCCGAGGCGATGAAGTCGATCCGAAGAGAGATCGACGAGGACCCCTCCCGCGTGACCGGGGCGCCGCACACGCGACCGGTCGGACGGATGGATGAGGTCCAGGCGGCAAAACGGCTTGATGTCCGCTACCAAAAGAAGTAGTCTGAGAGAAACCAGCGAAGGGACGGGAGAAATCGATGCCATTGGAGCATGATGTTCTAATTGTCGGTGCCGGGCTGGCCGGGATGCGGGCGGCGATCGCCGTTCCCCCCCATCTGAATGTCGGCGTGATCTCGAAGGTCCATCCGGTCCGCAGCCACTCGGTGGCGGCGGAGGGGGGGATCAACGCGGCGATTCGGCCGGAGGA
The DNA here is from genome assembly GCA_004297235.1 of Candidatus Manganitrophaceae bacterium. Lineage (GTDB taxonomy): Bacteria > Nitrospirota > Nitrospiria > SBBL01 > Manganitrophaceae > Manganitrophus. Next base: position 2,881 of record SCUR01000545.1, read on the forward strand.
CTCTTGGGAATCGCACATGTACGACACGGTCAAAGGGAGCGACTGGCTCGGCGACCAAGACGCCATCGAAATCCTCTGCCGCGAAGCGCCGGGCGACATCATGGAGCTGGAGCGGATGGGGGCCCTCTTCTCGCGCGATCCCCAGGGGCGGATCGACCAGCGCAACTTCGGCGGCTTGGGATTTCCCCGCACCTGCTACGTCGCCGACCGGACCGGCCATGCCTTGGTTCATCTTCTTTATGAGCAGCTCGTAAAACGGGCCGCAAAGGTGTATGAAGAGTGGTACGTCACCTCGCTCATCGTGGAAGAAGGGGTCTGCCGGGGGGTGGTCGTGCTGAACATCTTCAGCGGCGAGTTGACGGAGATCCGCGCCAAGTCGGTGATCCTGGCGACGGGGGGGAACGGCCGCGTCTATCTGATTTCGACCAACGGGTTGATCAACACCGGCGACGGCATGGCGCTCGCGTATCGCGCCGGGGCCCCTTTGCAGGACATGGAATTCGTCCAGTTCCATCCGACGACGTTGAAAGAGACCGGCATTCTGATCACGGAAGGGGCGCGCGGGGAGGGGGGGCTTCTCTTCAATGCGCGGGGCGAGCGCTTCATGGAAAAGTACGCGCCGAAGATGATGGAGCTGGCGAGCCGCGATGTCGTCTCCCGCGCCGAATATCAGGAGATCCAGGAGGGGCGCGGCGTCGACGGCTGCGTGCTGCTCGATCTGCGCCATCTCGGCAAGGCGAAAATCATGGAGAAGCTCCCGCAGATTTGGGAGCTCTCGATCACCTATGCCGGAGTCGACCCGGTCGAGGCCCCGATCCCGATCACCCCGGGCGTTCACTACTCGATGGGCGGCGTTTTGACCAACACCGATACGGCGACCCCGATCCCCGGCCTGTATGCCGCCGGGGAGTGCGCCTGCGTCTCGGTGCACGGCGCCAACCGGCTCGGCGGGAATGCCCTGATGGAGACGATCGTCTACGGCCGGCGGGCCGGCACCCGCGCCGCCGAATATGCGGAGCGGACGCCGCTGCCCCCCTCTTCAGGGCAAACGCTTCAGAGCGAACGGGAACGGATCGGGACCCTTCTTTCCAGAAAAGAAGGCGAGCGGGCCGGATTGCTTCGCGAAGAGATCGGGAAGGTGATGGCCGACCACTTCGGCATTTTGAGGACCCGCGATCGGATGGAGGAGGGGAAGCAGAAGCTGGCGGCGATCCGGCCGAGGCTGAGGAACCTCTCCCTTCAAGACAAGGGAAAAACGTTCAACCTCGAATTGATCGATGCGCTGCAGATTTTCTCGATTATGGATTTGGCGGAGACGATCGCGGCCGGCGCGGCCGTTCGGGAAGAATCGCGCGGCGCCCACGCTCGGCCCGACTTTCCGAAACGGGACGACGTCCACTGGCTGAAGCACACGCTCGCCTACAAAACCGACGCCGGGCCCCGCTTGGACTATCGCCCCGTGACGATTACGCGGGTTCCGCTGGGCGAGCGGAAGTATTAAAATTGAATTCAAGAATAAAAATATGAGATGCTAGTTCCCGCCAGTGGTCGTATGGAGAATTGCCCCTCCGAGAGGAGGGTCGCCCGACGGCACCAATTTTGACCCTACTGTCCAAACATCTTTTACAATATTATTGATATCTTTAAAAAATGCAATCCCCTTTAGATCTTGGGAGGTTCCAGACATTTGGCTTGTCCAGGTGGATCCCCCATCCGTCGTGAATACGACGACCCCACCACTGCCGACGGCCCACCCCGTGTTAGTATCCGAAAATCGGACATTATATAATGTTGCTGTCGTGTGTGAGGTCTGGGACGACCAATTTACTCCCCCATTGGATGTGTGATAAATTTTTCCAGAATTCCCCACGACCCAGCCGTTTGATGCGTCGACGAAGTAAACTGAATTCCAAGTGACAGCGGGATTTCCACCAACCGCTTGGCAAGTCCAGGGCGCTCCTCCGTTAGTAGTACGTCCGATCGTCCCGCCGGTTCCGACGGCCCAACCCATTGAATCTGTCGGTGGCGTGGCGCCATCGATAAAATAAACGCTATTCATCGTCGTCGTTGTGGAACAAAAGCCCTGGGAAGTCCAACTTGATCCGTTATAATAGAAAACCTCGTTAGTGCCTATCTTTCCGACAGCCCAACCATAAGTCGCATTGGGAAAGTAGACCCCTTTGAGAATTCCCGATCCACTGAGTGTCGTGTTGAGGCTCCACACAGATCCATTATAGTGATAAATCTGCTTGCCGCTCGTTACCGCCCAAACATCGCTAGCAGTGATCGCCGAGACACCATTGAAGATTCCCGCATAGGTACCGGGGGCGGGGCCCCAGGATATACCGCCATTGGAGGTATTCAAAATGGTATTTGCCTCTCCAACCGCCCAACCGTTGAGGCCATCCGGCGCGAACGCGATCGCGTTTAGGTTATCTCTGGGAGCGCCTGAGATCGTGACCCAAGGCGCAACTCCCCCCCCCTTTGCAACAACAACACCGCCCTGTCCGACGGTGACCCCGACACCGTTGTTAAAAGCAAGGGCCTCTAGACGCTGGAGAGGGGGAAGAGAATAGGTTGTCGGAGTCCAAGTTGTCCCTCCATTGGACGTAAACAGGATTGTTCCATTCTTCCCCACAGCCCAACCGCTGTTAAGATCCGAAAAATAAATATCGGAAAGATCTGTGAGCACGCCACTGGTTTGTTTTGTGACGGTTCCAGGAGACAAAAGATCGTCAGAGTGAATGTAAAGAATCGTTCCCTCCCCCGTTCCGGTATCCACGTCTCCAACCGCCCAGCCGTCGATACTCGACACGGGGGCAGTTACGGGAAGGAAAAAGATCGATGAGAGTGCCCCGACACCCGGCGGCAGCGATACCGCCTGAACTGTTTGCCAGCTATCCGAAGTCCATAGGAGCGTTGGGACCGTAGGAGAGACACTGATATCGTTCGATATAATCCAGCCATGGTTTGCATCATTCATAAAAATATGCTTGAATTGATCAGTCCCAGGTAGCGATTTATCTACCCAGGATATGGGCGTTGAAGTGTTATCACGATAAACAATTGTCCTATTATCGCCGACCGCCCAGACGTTCTCTGCACCGACAATTGAAAGGGAGTGAAGGGTCTTCCCCACCTGATTTTCTTCAACAGTCCAGGTCGCCCCGCCATCGCC
>SCUR01000546.1 GCA_004297235.1 Candidatus Manganitrophaceae bacterium
TTGAAAATGCGGAGGAGAGAGAGACGGATCTGAAGAATCAGTGATCTCTTCGGACCACGTAGTCGGCGACGGAGCAGAGGGCTTGTCGGTGGATGGAATCGTTAAAGATAGCGAGATCGTTCTTGGCGCGGTTGGCGTAATCTTGCGCTTTTTGGCGGGCATAGGTGATGGATCCGTACCGCTCCATCAACTCGATCACCTGAGAGAGGTCTTTTTTGCGATAGGCCCCTTTTTTGATGATCTTCTTCAGCTCCGTTTTTTCCTTCGAAGAGCAATGCTGAAGCAAATGAAGAAGCGGAAGGGTCACTTTCCCTTCTTTGATATCCCTGCCGGGGGTTTTTCCCAAGCGCGCCCGGTCGGCGACATAATCGAGGGTATCGTCGGCCACCTGAAAAGCGATCCCCAAATTCCGACCATAGCGCGAAAGCGCCTCCTTCCTCTCGTCCGATTCACTGCCGATGATCCCTCCCAGCTTGCAGGAGGCGGAAAGAAGGGCCGCCGTTTTGTATTCGATGATCTGAAGATAGGTCGCTTCGGTCAGATTCAGGTCACGGCTGTGGACCAGTTGGAGCGTTTCGCCTTCGGACATTCTCCGGCAGGTGGTGGAGAGAAGGTAGTTGATCTCGAAATTCTCCATCTTGACCGCTTGGCAGACGGCCAAGGTATAAAGATAGTCGCCGACGAGAATACTCGCCTGGTTTCCCCAGAGCATCCGCGCGGCGGGGATGCCGCGGCGGATTTCGGCGTTATCGAGCACATCGTCGTGCAGGAGCGTGGCGGTATGGATAAACTCCGTCATCCCCGCCAGCATGATGTGGCGTTTATCGATCGAACTGCAGAGCTGGGCGCTGATAATCAAAAGGAGGGGACGAATCCGTTTGCCCCCGCTGTTCAAGATATGGTAGGCGACCTGGTTGATCAGCGGCACTTCGGAATCAAGGCCTTTCTTGATCTGCTCTTCGACTTCGTCCAGGGCTTCTTTGTAGTGGGACCAGACCTGATCCATTTCCTTCACAGCATCTGACCTAATTTAGAGGGGGGTGGAACGTAAAAAAATAGTAGGCTAAGCCAATACCTAAGTCAAGCTAAAAACGATTTTGCAGCCGCTCTGGAAGATTTGCATTATGCGAAAACCTTATGCTATTTTTCAGAGCATGATCTCGGCCGATGCAATTCATTCCATCATCTCGATTCTCAAAAAAGAAGTCGGTCAATTGAAAGTGCCTGCGGTCGGCCTGATCGCCCAGGAGACGCAAGATCCCTTCCGGGTCTTAATCTCCTGCCTGTTGAGCCTTCGGACACGGGATGAAACGACCGAGGCCGCTTCAGCGCGTCTGTTCAAACTCGCCGACACGCCGAGCCGGACACTTCGTTTGCGGGCCGATGAAATTGAGTCCGCCATCTATCCTGTCTCCTTCTATCGAAACAAGACCCGGCAGATTGTGGCGATCTGTCGCGACCTTCTGGAAAAGTTCAATGGCCGTGTCCCGGACACCCTCGAGGAGCTTCTCACCCTACCGGGCGTCGGCAGAAAAACAGCCAACTTGGTCGTGACCGTGGCGTACGGGAAACCGGGAATCTGCGTCGATACGCATGTCCATCGCATCTCAAACCGGATCGGCTACATCCGGACGAAATCCCCCGAAGAGAGCGAAACGGCGCTTCGTAAAAAACTCCCTCAAGAATATTGGATCATCTACAATGATCTTCTCGTTCCTTACGGGCAGTTCGTCTGCAAACCGATCTCCCCTTTTTGCAGCCGGTGCAAGCTCTTCCCCTACTGTAAACGGGTAGGCGTGAAGAAAAACCGGTGAGTCTTTCTATTGAAGAGCCCCAGCCGCAAAACAGACGGACCTCTTCGAGAACATCTGTGGATATCCGCACATCCAACGCGCGTGCGACCCGCGTGCGTGTTTATCCGTTTTATGTTAGACTCGATGGACGTATGGAGCAGATACCCTCCCCTCAAAGCGGTCCTTCAACCCTACAGATCACCCTCCAAGGGAAGCTTTGCCACGTTCAAGAAGACAACTTGATCTGGATTTTCCAAGAGATGGGGCTCATTCGCTTTTCCAATAAATTTTGCTGGAATGGCGAATGTAAGAACTGCACGGTGACGTTTAAGATGGGACCGGAGGGGAAAGAGATCACCGAGCGGGCCTGCCGAACGCCGGCTCAGGAAGGGATGATCATCACCGATATGCCGGGACAATTCTACAAAGAACTTTAAGGCCTACGATCGGTCGGCCACCTGTAACTCTTTGATCCGCTGCGGAGCGCGCTTTTCCTCCCCCCCTAAATTTAGAAATTTCTTGTAATAGTCCAGCACTTTTTCGGCATACACCGTTGGAATCGCTTCACCCGCCTTTAACAGCTGAACGACCTTTCCCGGTCCCTGATTGTAAGCCGCCAGAGCAAGGTGGATGTCGCCGAACTTCAGATAGAGCGTCCATAGATAATGGATGCCCAGCCGAATATTCAGGAAAGGATCAAACAGGGGATCTTGCCCGCGCCAGACGATATCATTCATCTCCGCAATTTCCTTCCCGGTGGTCGGAATAATTTGCATCAGCCCGACGGCGCCTTTCGGAGAGATCGACCAATTGTAAAATGAACTCTCCGTGGAGATGACGGCAATGATCAATTCCGGATCGAATCCATACCGACGGCTCTCCTGATGAATAAAGGCAGCCAGCTTTTCTTCTTGTTTTCTCTCCAGGCCGGTTTCAAAGCGGGAAAGAATCTCGAGAATCTTCCTCTCCTTCTGTGAATGAATCCCGGAAGAAGGAGGGGAAGCGCGCCGGGGGGCCTCCCGGGGTGAAGCCGATTGGGAAGGAACGTCGGCGGGAAGTTGAGGTAAGGACATCCCGTTGGAGTCGGTCAACGATAAATCAAATGAAAGGGGATGAAAAATGATGAGACTCAATGTCCCGGTGAGTATCCAATAACGCTTATATCTCTGCTTGACCCGCATTCGCTCCGCCACCCTGATCAACGACGGAATGCTGTTTTTGCAAATCCAAGGCCGCCCGAAAAGGACACATCAAGAGGCTTCTTTAAAGAATACATCGAGAGTTTTTTATGGGATATTCCACGAAACGATGCAAACCGATTGCAAATGATTGCACGAAAGGTTGCTTGTGGGACCGCGGCCGGCCGGCTAGTTCTCCGGGTGAAATGCGATCTTTTGAAGGGGGTCCTGAAGCTGCATCAGGTTGATTCGGGGGAGCTCCCAGTCGGGACGGAAGCGTAAGGCAAGGCGGTATTCAAGGCGGGCCAGCTCCACCAGGCCCTCCTGCTGATAAAGATAGCCGAGGTTATTGTGCGCTTCGGCCAGATCGGGATGAAGCCGCATCGCGTCGAGGAAAGCATGCATCGAGAGGTCGAGCTGCCCGTTTTTCTGATAAGCCACGCCGAGATTGATGTACGCTTCGACCATTTTCGGATCTCGTTCAATTGCTTTTCGGTAGGCCTGAATGGCTTTATTCGATTCCTTTTTGAGGTCCAAAATCGTACCCAGCTGATAGTAAGTCGTTGCGTTTGGGGCCAGCTGGGCCGCTTTTTCAAATTCCCGCAACGCCAAATCAAACAGCTTCTGCTTTTTGTAAAGAAGGCCCATCATCCGATGGACCACGGGATCGTCCGGCTGGATTCGGTTGGCCTCTTGATAGTGACGGAGCGCCTCGTCCGTCTCCTCTTGTTGTAGATAGAGCGCGGCCAGGTTCTTGTGGCTCTCAAGCATATCGCTTTCTTCACGAATGGCTTCCAGATATTCATGAATCGCCTCGTGACGCATTCCCTTCCGGTTCAGCGCATAGGCGAGATTATGCCGGATCATCGGCTCCAACGGAAGGATCTCCGCCGCCTTTTGGTAAGCCTCCACCGCATCGTCCCAACGCCCCTGATCGGTGAAGATGTTGGCCAAATTGTAGTAGGCGAGCGCATCCCGCTCGTTGATATCGATGGCCCTTTTAAACTCGGAAATCGCCTCTCCAGTTCTCCCCTTTTTATAGTAGGCGACGCCGAGATTGGTATGAACCTTGGCATATTTTGTGTTGACCCGCAGCGCGGTGAGAAAGGCTTCAATCGCTTCATCCAGCCGTCCCTCTTCGGCATAGGCCGTTCCCAGCGCCTTGTAGGCACGCGCTTTTTGGGGAGATTTCGAGACGGTATCCTCCCAAAGGGTGATCTCATCTCCCCAGACATGATTCCGTTCCCCTGTCCAGAACGAATAGAGAGAGATCAGGCTCACCAAGACTCCGGACACGAGAAGAGTCGCCCACTTCGATGAAGCGGCCGATGCCCACCGCAGCAAGCTGAGGGTCAATCCGGCAAAAAAAGCGACGGAGGGGAGATAAAGGCGATGCTCAAAAACAAGGTCGAGTTGGAGAACACTCGACTCAAGAAGGAGATTTCCGAAATACCAGAGAATGAAAAAGGTAAGAAGAGGCCTTTTCTTCCAGGAAAGAGCAGCCATTGAGAGCAACCCAAGGAGGGTCAAAAACGAAAGGAGGGTCGTCGGCGGGTTGAGCAACGAATAAGAAACCGGAAAATCATAATCGAGATTCAAACGCGACGGATGCGGGAACAAAAGCAGCGAAATGTAATAGAGGAGAACCCTCGATTCTGTCATCAATCGAAGATCCCACGGAATATAGTCGACACCGTACTGCCTTGAGAGTGCGTCCTGCAAGGGGCCAAACGTCCCGTTGGCGCCCCAAAGATAAAGAAGTGCGAACAGACCGGCCGCCACAACGAGCGCCGAATAAGCGGGCGCCGCCTTCCGGATCTTCGATCCCTCTCCCCCGCAGAAAAAAAGAGAATCGTACAGGATGATCATCAGCGGAAGGGTGATCGCGATTTCCTTGCTTCCGAGGCTCATCAGGGCAGCAACCGCCGCACCGAGATACCAGTAACCGGCTTTCGATCGAGAACCGGAGAGCCGTTCCTCTTCCGAGCGTTTTCTACCCTGGATATAAAGGATAAACGCCAGAAGGTAAAAAAGGGCGGAAAGGCTGTTCATCCGTTGTACAATATAAGTCACCGATTGGGTCTGAATCGGATGGACGGCCCAAAGGAGAGCGGCCATCGCCGCCGCGACCTCGGGAAAAGGGACCGATCCGCGTAATGCCTTGCATGAAAATATTTCATAAAGAAAGAGGAAGACGAGGAAGGCCGTACCCAAATGGATGAGATAATTGACCCCGTGATATCCGGAAACATGGAGTCCCCCGAAATAATAGTTCAATGCAAATGTAATATTGGCGACAAATCGATTGGGAAGGGGGCTTCGGAACCCCGCCTGCAGCAGCGTTGAGAGATCGAGGGTCTTGATTTGGATCGCCCGATTTTCGACGATGTTGATGTCATCGTCCAGGTGAAAGCTGGCGTTCCATGTATTCGAATAGATTAAAAGGGTTAGAAGCGGAATCAAAACAAGGCATCCGCTTCGAGAGAATAGCGTGGCAATAATTGGAGTAGAAGAGAGGGTCAGCCGGTTCATACGGTGTATTCCTAATGCACACAATTTAGGGATACCCCAATACTGCTTCCTTGTCAAGGAAGATGAACATGAGGAAAAACATGGATGAGAAGAAGGTTGCGATTGTGGGAGCGTCTCGGGATCGGATGAAATTCGGAAATAAAGCCGTTCGGGCTTTTCTGGAAAAGGGCTATCGCGTCTTCCCGGTTCACCCCTCAGAAAAGCAAATCGAGGGACAACCGGCCTATCGATCGGTGCTGGAAATCCCTGAACGGGTCGAAATGGCCAGCTTTTATATTTCTTCTTCGATCGGTCTGAAGGTCATCGAAGAGGTGGCGCGAAAAGAGGGAATGCGGATTGTTTATCTCAATCCCGGCGCCGAGAGCGAGGCGTTGATTCAGAAAGGACGCGCCCTGGGGCTTGAGATTCGGGACACCTGCAGCATCCTCGCAATCGGAGCCGACCCGAGAAAGTATTAAACTGGGAGTAAGCTAGACATAGGTCAGCCACTCCGGATGGGCCTTCTCCTTGCCGCGGACGATATCAAAGAAGGCTTTTTGAAGCTCCAACGTCACCGGACCCGGCTCTCCTTTTCCGATGATACGGCCGTCCACTTCGCGAATCGGGGTCACCTCGGCCGCGGTTCCCGTAAAGAAGGCCTCGTCCGCCAAATAAAGATCATCGCGCGTGAAGCGCTCCTGGATCACCTTGATCTTCCGTTCTTGGGCCAATTGGATGATCGTGTCCCGCGTAATCCCCTCAAGGATCGAGGTCAGCGGCGTCGTCTTGAGGACCCCTTTCCGGACGATGAAGATATTCTCGCCCGGCCCCTCCGCGACAAAACCTTCGGTATCGAGGAGAACCGCCTCGTCATAACCGGCTTCCTTCGCCTCTCGTTTTGCCAGCTGAGAGTTGACATAATAACCGGCCACCTTTGCGCGCGTCATACTGATATTGACATGATGCCGTGCGAAGGATGAAACCGAGACCCGGATTCCACGGCGGATTCCCTCTTCTCCAAGATACGTCCCCCACGGCCAAGCGGCCACCGAGAGTCGAATGGGATTTTCCTTCACATAAAGCCCCATCTCTCCATAACCGATATACGCCAGCGGCCGGATATATCCTTCCTCCAGTTTGTTCACCCGGACGGTTTCAACGATCGCCTGCTCGATCTCTTTTTGGGTGAAAGGAATTTTTATTTGAACGATGTGAGCGGACCCCAAAAGACGCTCCACATGCTCCGCCAAGCGAAACACGGCCGTGCCAGAGATCCCCTTGTAACAACGGATTCCCTCAAAAACGGCCAAGCCATAATGAAGGCTATGGGTTAATACATGGACGGTGGCCTCCTTCCACGGGACCAGTTTCCCATCCATCCAGATAAAGGGAGTCTCTTTCAGCACGCCTTCTCCTTTCGTTAAACAGAACTTTTCCGATGGAGTATATCGAAGGAAATCCGAGCCTGTCAATGTCTTTGTCATTCACAGCCACAGGGATGCCCTTCTCTGCTATCTATGTCTAATACGAACCAAATGCCTGAGGTTCAGGTGGGGGAAAACCGGGTGGGTGTCGCAGGGGATGGGACCTTCTGAGCAAAACGATGGGGGAAACGACCGCAACACGAAGATCCTGCGTCGGGAAGAACTCCTCCGAGAGATCGAAAAGAGGGATCTAAAGGCGGTACAGGTCAGACGGGAATGCGCCTCTCACCCAGGGCCGATCTGCCACGTTGTTCCATCTGAGGCAGATCGGCCGTAAGCGGGCTGACATACCGTTGCCGGAGAAGAGCTACTTTCTCTTCGCTTGACGCAAGCTACGGGGTCGGAGCGCTTGAGAAGGAACCGCGCGCCCGGCTCCTTTCTTTCCCGTGAGCAACCAATCGATGCTCACCCGCCCCATCTCGGCAATCCGAACCAAGAGATCCGGGGACGGAATGCGCCCTCGTTCATAGCGACTGATATAGTTTTGTTTCTTAACGCCGAGCGCCTTTGCAAACTCTGTTTGAGTTCTGTTGCCGCGTACCGCTCTAATCCGCTCGCCCACTTTTTGCGGAGATACTTTTTCCATTGTTCACCCCCTTCTTATGATCGATCATGTCTACGGTTTAGTATATTAAGTATACTATCGATGGTTCTGTATCCAGAGGCGGGATACCTCATTTCTATTTTCTTGAAGTATACGTGAGTTAAAAATTAAAAGTCAAGCATCTCGATGCGAGTTGCTTCCGAAAAGAAATATTTTTATCCGTTATGTCTGTTAGATGACAGTTGGAGGGCGTTTCTCTACTCGTGCTGAACATTTCTTTGGCTCTGCCACCACCAATCCACAGCGAAGAGAATCGGTCGGGACGATCTTTCCAGATAGAAAGTTGAGAATTTTTTGTTTTCCGCTTCGAAAATAAAATATTTTTGGTCGATTCGGAACCGGCGTACCGTCAGTCCCCCTTTCGGCGGCCAGAAGGCGACCAGTTTCCCCTCCCATTTCGAGGAGGGCGTCGAAATCGGAATCAGCCCCACCAACGCCCCCTTCCGGAAGAGCGGAGACATGGCTTCATCCTGAAGATAAAAACAGTACATTCCCTTTTGAATCATCGGCCCCCACGCCGGAAGATAAGCGGCAATGTCCTCTTCCGAAATTGCATGAGGAGGACCGGATACCGCCAGATCGGCGAGAAGGGGGATCAACGGATACGGACTCTGTCGACCGGCCTCCGCCGCATATTCTGAAGGAGACTCCGCGGCGACGGAATCGGCCGGCTTATCCCGGGACGCTCCAATCAGGAGCCA
>SCUR01000547.1 GCA_004297235.1 Candidatus Manganitrophaceae bacterium
GATGGGGGTCCGAGGGGCGGCGATCGCAGTCGGGATCTCCGAGATCTTCGGGACGGTATACCTCTTGATTCGGGCTTTTCAGAAGGGCTTTCTCCGTCGAACGCCGCTTCGTCTCGATTTGATCCGGCAGGTCGTCGGTGTCGGCCTCCCGTTTTGCGTCGACCGAATCGTCCAGCAGGTGGCCCAAATGTCGTATGCCCGGGCCGTGCTGATTTATGGAACGGTCACCTACGCGGCCCATCAGGTGGGGCTGGCGATCGAGGCTTTCTCGTTTATGGCCGGGAGCGGATTCGCCGTGGCGGCGGTGACGTCGGTGGGACAGAGCATCGGCGCCTCGCAGTATCAAAGGGCGAAAATCGAAAACTGGGAGGCGAATCGGCTGGCTGTCTTGGTGATGGCGACGATGGGAATTGTCTTTTTCTTTTTCCCCTATCTGCTGCTCCGGCTGTTCACGCAAGATGCGGAGGTCATCCGGCTGGGGACCCTGTTCCTGAAGATCGTCGCGCTCATTCAGATACCGCTGGCGATCACGATGGTCCTCTCCGGGTCGCTGAAGGGGGCCGGGGACACCCGATTCCTCCTCGGGGTTACCTTCGTCGGCGCCTGGCTGATCCGGGTTCCCCTCGCTTTTTATTTTTCGTTCATCCAACCGCTCGGGATCACCTATGTCTGGGGGGTGATGGTGGTCGATTGGTTCGCGCGCATGGCGCTGACGCTCCTTCGCTACCGCTCCGAAAAGTGGCAGAGCATCCGGGTGATCGAGCAGGAGAAGTGATCGGCCCGGTTGCCAAAAGGGAATGCCGGCAGTATTCTTAACATAGAGGTTTAGAGATGGCATTATCCAAACAACTCATTTTCCTATTCGTTCTTTTTTCGCTTTTGGGCTGCGGGCGGAAGGAGTCCAAAGAGGGAATCGAGGTGACGATCCTCCCCAATTTTTTTAAGCTCCCATCCGGGGGAGAGGTGCAATTTTCCGCCGACGTCTCAGGGACCCTCAACAAGGGGGTGACCTGGGAGGTGACCGGGCCGCTGGGAACAAGCATCTCGACCGAAGGGCGTTTTCGCGCGCCGTTGAACGCGGGCGGCAAGACGGCCACCCTTCGCGCCGTCAGCCAAGAAGACCCGAACACATTCGGCAATGCGTCCGTTTCGATGACCTCTTTCTCCAAAGAGATCGGGGAGACGGTTCCGCCGGGTTCCGACCGATTGATCGTCGGAGGATACACGGTCCGAGCGGGGCAGACGATTGATCTGAACGGCGATAATCTGCTCGATCTTATTTCAGTGAACCCTTCGGGGCCCGTGACGGTTTACTTCGGGATCGGCGGCGCCAAATTCCTAAAGAAGGCTGAGATTCCGGTGAGTGAGCCGTCCGCCGTGACCATGGGGGATTTCGTGAATACCAGCGGTTTCGTCGCCGATTTCGCGATTGCGAGCCGAAGCGAGCAGGCGGTCAAGATCATCCCCGGACAACCGGGGAGCGCGCAAAATTCCTTCACGGCTCCAGACCCAATCCCGACGCTCTCCCTCTCCTTGTTCCCGTCGGCCTTGGCCGCCGGACGATTTCATGGAGATGTCGAAAGCCGAAACTCCGACCTGGCCGTCGGGACCGAAGACGGATCGATCCTCCTTTTCCTCCAGAATCGCTGCGTCTCCTGCGCTCAGGTTGACTTTAGTCCGCAACCCGCCGTTACCGTCGGCGGTAAGATCACTCAGCTGGTTCCGGCCGATTTCAACGGAGATGATCTTCTCGATCTGGCCGTGCTTCGCGAAGGGATCAGCGATGTGCTCGTCTTCCTTGGAGACGGTGCGGGCGCGCTCTCCGGACCGATCTCCATCCCGTTCACCTCGGCGCCGACGTCCCTTGCCGTCGGCGATTTCAATGATGATGAGATCAGCGATCTTGCCGCGGCCCATGCCGCCTCCAATCAGGTGTCGATTTCGTTCGGAAAGGGGGACGGGACCTTTGATCCGCCCCGCTTCACGTCGGTCGACTCGGCCCCTACGTCGATCAGCACCGGCGATTTTAATCTTGGTGGAAAAACCGATATCGCCGTGGCGCTGCCGGCTTCCAAGGCGGTCTTGCTCCTGTTCGGCGATGGGTCGGGGCAGTTCATCAGCAAATTGCAATATGATACCGGCGTTGCACCCCTCTCTCTCGTTCCAGGATTCTTCACCAGTTTTAACAGCCCTCAGGGGTTTCAGAGCGTCGGGCTGATCTATATCAGCGGAACGGAAAATAAGTTCTACCTCCTCAATAACACCAGTACCTGATCCAAGATTTCTTTTTCCTCGCAAGATCTCCGCATAAGAGAGATGGGTAAATCAACTCGATCTCCCCAATAAATACCCCCTCCGGGGGGTTGTCTTGCCCGATGAATCATGACCAAAATAGTCTTGGAAGCGATAGCTTCGTGGAGTTCGAAAAGGGCAAAGGGAGATCGCCATGACGAAGCAGTCGATTTACAAGAGTTCCGAAGGAGAAGCGGAGGTGATGTCTCTCTATTTTCGTCAGCTGGCGGGCCTTCCGCTCAAATGCGACCATCGAAGGATCAAAACGCGCTTTGGCCTCACCCATGTTACGATGGCCGGGCCGGAAGGGGCTTCCCCGCTGCTGGTGCTCCCCGGCGTGCATGCGCCGGCGCCGTTCAATCTTGCGTTCTGGCAGCCGCTCGCGAGCGAGTATCGTCTCTATTCGCCCGACACGATCGGCCAGCCGGGACGGAGCGTGCAGACCCGGATCTCCCCCGGCGACCACCATTATGGGAAGTGGGTGGTCGATCTTCTCGACGGCCTCGGTCTGGATCGGCCGGCGGCGGCCGGGATTTCATTCGGCGGCGCGGTTCTTTTGGACGCCGCCGCCGACGCCCCGGAGCGGATCTCCTCGGCGGTTCTGGTGGTGCCGGGAGGGATCGCCGCAAGCCGAACGCTTCCGCTTCTGTTCAGGCTGGCTCTTCCCGCCCTCCTCTATCGCTCCTTCCCGAATCGCAATCGGCTCCTCCGCGTATTCCGGCCTTTTATGACGGAAGTCGATGAAGCCCTTCTGGAATTCTTAGGAACCTATCTGCGCCGCTCCGAGCGATCCGCGTTCGGCGTGCCGCTTCCGGGGCCGTTCACGAAGGAGATGCTTCAGAATTTTCACGCCCCGACGCTGGTCCTTCTGGCGAGAGAGGATCTTTTTGTTCCGGTGGATCAGGCGGCCGCCCGCGCAGAAGAAATCATTCCGAATCTGTTCTCCATTGAAATTCTGGAAAGCCGCCACATCCCGACAAAAAAGATGACGGAAGAGGTTAACGAGCGCGTCCGGACATTCTTGCAAAAGGTCTCCGGCCGGAGCGAAGCAGCGTAGAGGGAGCCATGGCCACCATTCGGTCTTTTGTGATCAGATGTATTTTGGGTATCGTGGTTTTGGTTGGATTCCTGATCGGATCGGTCGTCGGGGGGGAGACGTCCAAAGGGAGAGAGGGAGGCACCGATGTGCAACAAGGTTAGGAAAAGCTTTCGAAATACATTGAAACGGCTCGCCGTGATCTGGACGGTCGCGCTGGTTTTTTATCCCCTTTACGCCGCCGGGCAGGAGCGGCCGGATGATCGCTCCACTAAAAGGATCGTCACCCTCCGGGAGGGCGAAGTGGTCCAGGAAGATTATTTTGCATGGGGGGACGTGGTTGAGATTTTGGGGACCGTTCACGGGGATGTCTATGCGGCGGGCGGGGAGGTTCGGATCGCGGGCGACATCGACGGGGATCTGCTCGCCGCCGGCGGGAAGGTGGATGTCCAGGGAAGGATCGGCCAAGATGCCCGCATCGCGGGGGGGGAGGTCACCGTGGCGGGGGTGATCGGAAGAAACCTCACCGCCGCCGGGGGGGAGGTCACCTTGGCCGATGCCGCGGCGGTTCACGGGAACGTCATCTCCGCCGGGGATCTCACTCTCTCCGGCCGGGTCGACGGTTATGTGAAGGCGATGGCGGGGAATCTCCAGGTGGCATCCCCGGCGAAGGTGGGCGGGGACCTGACCTATCGAAGCCCTCATCCCGCGCAGATCGATCCGGGGGCGAAGATCGGCGGGATGGTCATGCAGAAGACCCCGCATCAGATGTTCGACTTCTCCCCCGGCCAGATGATCGGGGCGATGGCCGGTCTGTTCCTCTTTCTCAAGATGATCAGCTTCGTGTCGACGTGGATCCTCGGACTGTTGCTGATTTTCCTCTTCCCCGGATTCAGCCGAGCGGTCGTCTCGACCCTGCGGGAGCAGCCGATGGCGTCGCTCGGCTGGGGGCTGGTCTGGCTGATCGTCACGCCGGTCGTCCTCATTACTCTCTTGGTCACGGTGGTCGGAATTCCACTGGCGCTGATCTTTTTTCCACTCTATTTCATCAGCCTCTATCTGGCGCGCATCTTCATCATCCTCTGGGCCGGCACCGCCCTTCTGGAGCGGATGGGGAAGCGAGAACATCCGGGATGGGGATTGTTGATCGGCCTCTTTCTCTACACGCTCCTGACGTTGATCCCCGGACCGGGTGGTCTCATCAGCCTCTTGGTCGTCCTCTTTGGAGTCGGTGCGGCCCTGTTGACGTTAAGAGCGGAATACGCCGCAGCGTGAGGAGAGATTCAGACATGGGGCGATCGGCCGCGTCGCTCTCTTTGTATATTGACTTGGGATAAACCCGGAGCATATGATGTCCGTTCCAGGAAGAATGGGACTCCTTCCGTTCTTCGAGAAAAGGAGGACTGAGTATGCTCAAAGAGTTCAAAGAATTTGCCATGCGCGGGAATGTCCTCGACCTGGCGGTTGGGGTTATTCTTGGCGCCGCTTTTGGGCGGATCGTCAATTCGTTTGTGAACGATGTCCTGATGCCCCCCCTTGGCCTGCTCATCGGCAATGTTGACTTTTCCAGTCTCTTCATCAACCTTTCCGGTAAACCGATCGCCTCGTTGGCGGAAGCCAAAGCCGCCGGCGCGGCCACGATCAATTATGGCCTCTTCATCAACAGCGTGATCGACTTCGTGCTCGTCGCCTTCGCGATCTTCCTGTTGATCCGGCAGATCAATGCGATGAAGCGGAAATCCGAAGCGGCCCCGGCCGCGCCGAACACCAAGGGCTGTCCTTACTGCCGGCTCGATATTCCGATCGCGGCCACCCGATGTCCGCACTGCACGTCAGAGTTGAAAGTGGCTATCTAACTCGTTCTCATTAAAATAAGGAGCTGAACCAATGCGACATCTGATCCGGAATATGGTCCTATTTTGCCTCCTGGTAGGGGTGGCCAAACCCCTTGCTGCCCAGGAGACACCTCCCTGGAAGGGAAATCTGGAGTTGTCCTATCTGAACACGTCTGGAAATACCCATTCGGAAACCTTCGTGGCGGCCGGAAAAGCGGAGCGCACCTTTGCGGTTTCGAAGTTGTCGGGGGAAATCAAAGCGATTTATGGAGAGAAGGATAATGTTGCTTCCGATAAAAGCTGGATGGGAATCCTCAAGTATGATCGGAACATCACCGAATACACCTATGGCTTTCTCTCGGAGTCGGTCGAGCGGAACACCCTGAAGGGGATTGAGATCCGATCCATTACTTTGGCCGGTTTGGGCCACTATTTCATCAAAACCCCTTCCGACACACTCAAGGGAGAGGTCGGTCTCGGCTACACGCGGGAGAACCCGATCTCTCCCTTCGACGACCGCGGTTTCCCGACCGCCCGCCTCTTCGGCGGTTATGTTCACTCCTTCACCGACAAAACCCGCTTCGAGCAGACGGTGGAATATACGCCGAACTTAAAGGAGGCGAAAGATTACCTGATCAACGAGGAGTCGGCCTTCATCACGAACCTGATGGGGAATTTAGCCTTCAAGGTTTCCTACGCGGTTTTGTATGACAATCTTCCTCCTCCCGGTTTCGGAAAATATGATCGGCTCTTCAAAACGGCATTGCTCTATACTTTTTGAGCCGGAATGAAAGAACACGGTATGATAATTGCTCCTGCTCGACCCAGTATGATAATTTTTATAGTATAGAAGAACGGCACCTCGTCACATCAACGTCAAACGAGATCATCGGTCCGATGGATTCTGTATCAAAATCATCCACGACGGAAGGCCTGCCGGTCGCCCCTTCCTTGGAGCCGTCCCTGGAGGCGGCGCATGTCCCCCGGCAGGCGACGCGGGTCGACCGACGCGTCGTTCAGGTGACTTTCGTCGCCGTGCTCGTCGCCCTGGTTGCGGGGGTGATTGCGCAAGGTCTCGCCCGTTTGATCAATCTGATCACCCACATCGCCTTTTACGGCCGTTTTGCATGGACGCCGGTCTCCCCTTCGGAAAATCAACTCGGGATCTTTGTTCTCTTTGTTCCGATTGTCGGGGGAGTCCTGGTCGGCTTCATGGCCCGCTACGGCTCCAAGGCGATCCGCGGACACGGCATTCCCGAAGCGATGGAGCAGGTTTTGATGAACCAAAGCCGCATCCCGGCGCGGATGGCTTTTCTAAAGCCGATCTCCGCCGCCATCGCGATCGGGACGGGGGGGCCGTTCGGCGCCGAGGGGCCGATTATCGCAACGGGGGGGGCGCTCGGCTCCGTGGTCGGGCAGTTCTTGAAAACGACGGCCGACGAACGGAAAATTCTTTTATCGGCCGGGGCCGCGGCCGGTATGTCGGCGACGTTCGGCGCTCCCGTGTCCGCCGTCTTACTGGCCATCGAGCTGCTGCTCTTTGAGTTTCGTCCTCGCTCCTTTATCCCGGTCGCTCTGGCCAGTGTCACCGCGGCGGCGGTTCGGATGGGATTTGTCGGCGCGGCCCCCGTTTTTACGATGCCTGATTTGGCCCAACCGACCGGGGCCGCAATCGCCTCTTATATTCTTTTCGGGGCCGCCGTCGGCGTGGCCTCGGTGTATATCACCCGTGCGGTCTATTGGATTGAAGACGCCTTCGAGTATCTGCCGATTCATTGGATGTGGTGGCCGGCGCTCGGCGCGGTCGCCGTCGGCGCCATCGGATATGCCGTGCCCCGCACCTTGGGGATCGGTTATGAAAATATTGAGCAGATTCTTTCGGGAAGGATCACCGGCTCGGCGCTGGTGATCCTTTTTACATTTAAATTTATTTCATGGGCGGTTTCGCTCGGAAGCGGGACCTCCGGGGGAACGCTGGCCCCCTTGTTTACAATCGGCGGAGGGCTCGGGGCCGCCCTGGGAAGCGCGACCCTGTTTCTTTTCCCTCATCTGGGGGTCGATATGCGAATTGCGGCCCTGGTTGGAATGGCGGCGATTTTTGCGGGGGCCTCCCGGGCGCTGCTTGCCTCGGTGATCTTTGCTTTCGAGACCACGATGCAGCCGTTGGGTCTTCTCCCGCTTCTGGGGGGATGCACCGCGGCCTATTTGGTCTCCAGCCTGCTCATGAAGCACACGATTATGACCGAAAAGATCGCCCGGCGCGGGGTGCAGGTTCTCACCGAATATACGGTCGATCTGCTGGCGCAGACACTCGTGCGCAATAGCGCTTCCTATCCGGCCGTTTCGCTGAAGGCCGAGATGACGCTGGAGCAGGTTCGCTCCTGGATGGCGTCCGACCTCCCCGAAAGCCGCCATCAAGGGTTTCCGGTTTTAGACGAAGAGGGCCGATTGATCGGTGTCTTGACCCGGCGCGACCTCTTGGGTCCCCATATCCCGGTCACAAGATCGCTCAAGGAGCTCATCAAACGGCCCCCTGCCGTCGTCTATGAAGACCATACCCTTCGTGAAGCGGCCGATTTGATGGTCGGGGAAGATATCGGGCGGCTTCCTGTGATCACGCGATCCCATCCCTCCCAGGTTGTCGCCATGCTCACGCGGAGCGATCTGTTATTGGCACACCGCAAACGCCTTGAAGAGGCGCATCAGATGCAGCAAAGCATCCGCTGGCGCAAAGGTCTTTCTGCTTCGGGATAATCCTATCGATCCTCCCGTTTACGACGACGCTTCGATCCGGAGGGATCTTCTCCGGCCCTTCTTGGCGTCGCGGCCCGGATTTGGTATGATTCTCCCGTCCTACTCCCACGCCCAGGGTTGATATGGTCCGTTTGCCCCGATGGAACGTCGGGCTTCAAAGCAAAATTACCCTCTACCTCATCGCGATTGTGGTCTCCGTCCTCTCCATCGCGATCACCGCTTCCCGTTTGGTGATCGAGCGGCAGGCGCGCTTGCTCCTCCGATCGGAATACATCACCCTCGTCCGGCAGATCGGGGCCGGCATCGGGACCCTTGAAGAGCTTCGAAACCGGTCGGTGCTGGAGCAAGAGCTTGCCAAGCTGCGGGAGATCGATCCGGAAATCGTCCTGATGGAGATTTTCGATCTGACCTCGGGTGTCCCCCAGATGACCGCTCGAAGCGGGGCGGGGGTTCGCGAGCTGAGCGCGCTTCCGAATGAATCGGAAATCGGAATGATCCGGCGGGGGGACCCTGTGGCGCGTCTGGCGGAGGTCAACGGACAGCTTTTTTGGGAGATCCAGGGGCCGGTGCGGATTGGAACGGAGGCTTCCGGTCTGGTCCTTGCACAGGTTTCCATGAGACGGTTCGAAGCGCTGGTGGCGCGGGATCGCCTCTATGCCGCCCTGGTCACGATGGCGGTGGCGGCCGTCATCTTGGTTTTCTTGGTCTGGTATCTGCGGCGGAAGATCGGGCAGCCGATGGCATCGCTGGTCGGTGAGATGGCCCGCGTCGAGGCGGGGGATCTGGAACGGCAGGTCTCGATCGAATCGCCGGATGAAATCGGCGCGTTGGCGGCACAATTCAACCGGATGCTTTTTCGCGTTCGAGAGGGGACCGAGGCGGTCCGGCTGTTGAACGAATCGCTGCAGGATCGGGTCGAGCAGGCGACCACTGAAGTGAATCGCCGCTACGAAGATCTGGCGCGGGTGAACCGGCGTCTCTCCGAGATGCAGCTTCGCCTTGCCCACAGCGAGCGGCTGGCGGCGGCGGGGCAGATGGCGGCGGCGCTGGCCCACAAGATCGGCACCCCGCTTCACTCGACCCTCGGACACCTGCAGCGGCTGAAGCGGGACACCTCCGAGGAGAAGCGGGAAGAGCGCCTCAAGATCATCGAGTCGCAGCTGGAGCGGATGGTGCAGAGCATTCAGGAGGTCCTCGAAACGGTTCGGAAGCCGGCCCCGCCGATGGGTCCGGTCGAGGTCAATGCCCTCCTGAGGGGGCTGCTCGATCTGACGATGCCGGTGATCTCGCTTCGCGGGATCGAGGTCGAGACCGGTTTCGAGGAGCGGCTGCCGATGACGCTCGGAGACGCCGGAGAGCTGCAGGAGGCGTTCCTCAATCTGCTGACGAACGCGATGGACGCCATGCCGAACGGCGGCGTCTTACGCTTGGAGACCCGATCGATCGACGGGGCGATCCGCGTCACCGTCGCGGACACCGGCGTGGGGATCGCGGAGGCCGATCTTCCGAAAATTTTCGAGCCGTTCTTTACGACGAAGGAACGGGGAAAGGGGACCGGTTTGGGGCTGAGTATCTGCAGAAACATCGTCAGGGGGCATGGCGGAGAAATCGAAGTGGAAAGCCGGCGCGGCGCCGGAACGACGTGGGTCCTCACACTGCCGGGGAGGGATGATGAGACGAGGTGAAACGGCTTCTCCCCGAATCTTAGCGGTTGATGACGACCTCATCGCCGGCCAGCTGCTGGTTGAAATCTTATCGGACGAGGGGTACCGGGTCGAGTCGGCCGCCGGCGGACGGGAGGCGGTCGAACAGCTGGAGCGGGAATTCTACGACCTGATCATCACCGATCTGAAGATGCCGGGATGGGACGGGCTGGAGGTCCTGCGGCGTTACAGAGAGCAGAGCCCGGAGACCCTGGTGATCCTGGTGACCGCCTTCGGATCGATGGAGTCGGCGATCGAGGCGATGAAAGCGGGCGCCTTCGACTACGTCAGCAAACCCTTTCGGGAAGACGAGATCAAGATCGTCGTCCGGCGCGCGCTCGATCAACGTCGCCTGAAGCGGGAGAATGAGCAATACCGGCAGGAGTTCGCCCGGAGCTACGGCCTCGATCAAATTATCGGCCACAGCCGGCCGATGACCGAGATCTACAAAACGGTGGCGATGATCACCGGCCGGAACAGCACGGTCCTGATCCAGGGAGAGAGCGGGACCGGCAAGGAGCTGATCGCGCAAGCGATCCACCACAACGGCCCTCGCGCGGCGAGGCCGTTCGTCGTGGTGAACTGCGCCGCGCTTCCGGAGCCGCTGCTGGAGAGCGAGATGTTCGGCCATGTCCGGGGGGCGTTTACCGGAGCGGTCGCCAGCAAGAAGGGGCTTTTTGAAGAGGCCGAAGGGGGAACCCTTTTCCTCGATGAGATCGGCGAGATGGGTCTCTCGCTTCAGGCCAAGCTGTTGCGGGCCCTGCAAGAGCGGGAGGTCCGGCGGGTCGGCGCCAACGATCCGATCCGTGTCGATGTCCGGATCATCGCGGCGACCAACCAATCGCTCGATGTGAAGGTGAAAGAGGGGCGTTTCCGGGAGGACCTTCTCTACCGCCTTCGCGTCGTCACGATCGCCCTTCCGCCGCTGCGCGAGCGGCGCGAGGATATTCCTCTGCTGGCCGACTATTTCTTGAAGCAATACGCCGCGGAGACCCAGAAGACCGATCTCACCTTCAGTCCCCAGGCGATCGAGGTGATGTGCCGATATGAATGGCCCGGAAACGTCCGCGAGCTGCAGCATGCGATTGAGCAGGCAGTCGTCTTGACGACCGGCCGTGTGATTCTTGCCGAGGATCTCCCGCTCTCGCTTCGGGACGCCGTTCCGGGGGACGCGCTTCCTTCCTTCCCGTTGATGTCGCTCGATGAGCTGCAGCGGCGTTATCTGATCCGCGTTCTCCGTGAAATCCAGAACCGGAGCGAAGCGGCGCGGATCTTGGGGGTCGATCGAAGGACCCTCTACCGAATGGCCCAAAGGTACGGTATCCCCCTCACCGAAGAGAGGGGAGAAGAGTCCTCTCCCCCTGAACACCCGTAGCGGGTCGCATTCCCCGAAGCCGGCTACGGCGATCTTCAATCATCGGCAAGCGCGCCCCACCCCTGGGGCAGTTTGGCTTCAATTTCCGCGGAACGGCGCGCCTTGTCCCTTTCTCCTTCCCGGTCAGACGACCGATTTCCTTTGTAAAGATTCAGCTATATCCGCCCGCCTAAAAAATCTTCTTCTCCGAATATTCCGGCATCCCTCCTGCAAAGCGTCGTGAGGTGATTTCAAAGAGACCCTGATCGTTGATGATGATCCGGCGACCGTTGCAGCCGAGATTCTCCAGGATCCTTTCGGGTCTCGGACAGGCTGAGGGTCGCGTCTAAAAAGGGGAGAGTCGAATGTTTCCGGGATGGTCCCGGGGAGCATTCATTTTACGATGGAGGCAGGAGCATGGCTGGATCGACAAAAACGGAATTTAAGACGAGTGTCTTGCAACATTCTTCCACCGCGCCGGCGGAAGAGAACCATTCCCACATCATCGCACCCGGACTCGATCAATTTTATGAGTTTCTTTATAACTATGGTTTGCCCCTCATTCTTTTCGCATCGCTGGCTCTCGGTTCTTTGTATATGTGGACGATGAATTTCAACGTCGGGAAGTAGGACCCGATCAGGGAGGCGGCCCCGGTTTCGGATCCCCCATCCGCCGGGCGGCGTCTCCCGGATTATCTTTTTCAACGCGCTTCGCACCCGTATCAGCCGATTTCTCCCGGGGCGCACACGGCTTGCTCCATCAAACGCTTCTCATGGTGGTGAGGAGGGGAGCGGCCGTGTGTGCCCTTCACTTTTATAATCCGCCGATCCCGCCCGCCCGCTCCCTCCGTGAAATTTCCCCGGCTTCCTTCTTGGGAACGGGTCCGTTTGAAATTTGTTATGCCCGCCTGTTTCTCCGTGCGGAAGCGGGCATCCAGGGTTTTAGATCAC
>SCUR01000058.1 GCA_004297235.1 Candidatus Manganitrophaceae bacterium
CCGCCGTATAGGGTGTGGGGCATGGCGTATCTGGCGGGAAGATCTGGGATCGACGATTTCTTCCAGCGCCGGCCCCCCCTGTAATGAGGAGGAAAGGGCATGCTTGAACGAATCTTAAAATTTTCCATCCATCAGCGATGGGTTATCCTCATGGCGACCCTCGCCGTCGCCGCGCTCGGCGTCTACAATTACCGGCGGCTCCCGATCGACGCCGTCCCCGATATCACCAACATCCAGGTCCAGATCAACACCGAGGCCCCCGGCTTCTCCCCGCTGGAGGCCGAGCAGCGGATCACCTTCCCGGTCGAAACGGTGATGGCGGGATTGCCTCACCTGAAAGAGACCCGCTCGCTCTCCCGCTACGGACTCTCTCAGGTGACGGTTATCTTCGAAGACGGCGCCGACATCTACTTTGCCCGTCAGCTGGTGAATGAAAAGATTCAGGAGGCGAGGGGGAAGCTTCCGCCGGGGATCGAGCCGACGATGGGACCGATCGCCACCGGACTCGGCGAGATCTTCATGTGGACGGTCGAATCGGAGAAAGGAGCCAAAAAACCCGACGGCGCCCCATATACTCCGACCGATTTGAGGACGATCCAGGATTGGGTGGTCAAACCGCAGCTTCGCAACGTGAAGGGAGTCACCGAGGTCAACACCATCGGCGGCTATGAGAAGCAGTTTCATGTCACCCCGTCTCCGGAAAAACTGATCGCTTACGGATTGACCTTCCAGGATATTCTGGAAGCGCTTGCCCGGAACAATAATAATATTGGCGCAGGATATATCGAGCACCGGGGAGAGCAGTACCTGATTCGGGCCCCCGGGCAGGTGGCCGACCCGGAAGAGATCCGGCAGATCGCTGTGGGAAATCACAACGGCGTTTCGATTTACGTCAAAGATGTGGCGGAGGTCCTCCTGGGAAAGGAGCTGCGGACCGGCGCGGCCACCGAAAACGGCAACGAAGTCGTCCTCGGCACCGTCTTCATGCTGATGGGGGAGAATAGCCGAACGGTCTCGCAAAACGTCGCCGACAAACTCGTCGAGATCAACCGAACCCTCCCGGAAGGGGTGGTCGCGAAGACGGTCTATGACCGGACGACGCTGGTCGATGCGACGATTGAAACGGTCAAGAAAAATTTGGAGGAAGGGGCGCTTTTGGTGATCGCGGTTCTCTTTCTCTTTCTCGGAAACATCAAAGCGGCCCTGATCACCGCCCTGGTTATTCCTCTGTCGATGCTCTTCACCATCACCGGGATGGTCGAAGGAAAGGTCAGCGCGAATCTCATGAGCCTGGGGGCGCTCGATTTCGGAATGATCGTCGACGGCGCCGTGGTGATTGTCGAAAACTGCATTCGGAGGCTGTCGGAAGAGCAGCATCGCTTAGGCCGGCTGCTCACCCGCGCCGAGCGGTTCGAGATCGTCTTCGATGCCTCGAAAGAGACCCGCCGCGCGCTTCTTTTCGGTCAGATGATCATTATGGTCGTTTACCTGCCGATCCTGACGCTGACCGGCGTAGAGGGCAAGATGTTCATCCCGATGGCCTTCACCGTTATCGCGGCGCTGCTGGGGGCCATGATCCTCTCCGTGACGTTTGTCCCCGCAGCGGTCGCGCTGCTCCTCTCCGGCCCGATCTCCGAGAAAGAGAATTTCTTTGTCCGATCGGCCAAGAGAATTTATACTCCCTTGTTGAATCTCTCCCTGGCGAACCGGGCGCCGGTGGTCGCCGCCGCAACCGTCCTGGTGATCTTAAGCGGGCTGCTCGTCACCCGAATGGGGAGCGAGTTCATTCCGAGCCTCGACGAAGGGGACATCGCCATGCACGCCTTGCGAATCCCGGGGACGAGTCTCTCCCAGGCGATCGAAATGCAGCACCTCCTGGAAACCAGGGTCAAGGAATTTCCGGAGGTGGAGACCGTCTTTGCCAAGCTCGGAACGGCGGAGATCGCGACCGACCCGATGCCGCCGAGCGTGGCGGACAATTTCATCATGCTCAAGCCGAGAGCGGAGTGGCCCGACCCGAAACGTTCCAAAGCCGATCTCGTTCGCGCGATTGAAGAAGCGGTCAAGAAAATTCCCGGAAACAACTATGAGTTCACTCAGCCGATTCAGATGCGCTTCAACGAGCTGATCGCCGGTGTGAGAAGCGATGTTGCGGTGAAGATCTTCGGAGACGACATGAGCGTTCTTTTTGAAACCGGAGAAGAAATCGCCGCAGTGATGGAGAAGATTCCCGGCGCGTCGGATGTGAAAGTGGAGCAGGTGACCGGTCTTCCGGTGCTGACGATTCAGATCAACCGGAAAGAGATCGCGCGATATGGCCTCAACATCTCCGACGTTCAGGAGGCGATCGAAATCGCCGTCGGGGGAAAGAGCGCGGGGCAGATTTTCGAGGGGGACCGGCGGTTCGAATTAATGGTCCGCCTGCCCGAGGAGATTCGCGGCAACCTTGAAGCGATGAAGCGGATCCCGATTCCCCTTCCTCCGGCCGAAGCGGAGAGCACGCACAGGCCGGCCGCCCGGGTGATTCGAGCAGAGGCTCGGCCGAGTTTTCTCCCGCTTGGCGCCGTCGCCGAATTCAATGTCGCCCCCGGACCCAATCAGATCAGCCGGGAGAACGGCAAGCGCCGGGTCGTTGTGACGGCGAATATCCGGGGCCGCGACATCGGATCGTTCGTTGAAGAGGCGGAGCGGACCATCAAAGAGCGGGTCCGGATTCCGACCGGCTACTGGACAACCTGGGGAGGACAGTTCGAGCAGATGATCTCCGCGACTCACCGTTTGAAGATCGTCGTGCCTGTCGCGCTGCTGCTTGTCTTTCTCCTTCTGTTTGTCACGTTTGGGACGATCAAAGACTCGCTTTTGGTCTTTACCGGGGTGCCGCTGGCGCTGACCGGAGGGATCGGGGCGCTCTGGCTCCGGGGGATTCCATTATCGATCTCGGCCGGGGTCGGATTTATCGCCCTCTCTGGGGTGGCGGTGCTCAACGGGCTGGTGATGATTACCTTTATCAACAAGCTCCGCGCCGAGGGGCAATCGTTAGATGAGGCGATCTTCCACGGCGCGATCACACGGCTCCGTCCGGTCTTAATGACAGCCCTGGTCGCGTCGCTGGGATTCGTTCCGATGGCGCTGGCGACGGGACGGGGGGCGGAGGTCCAGCGGCCGCTGGCCACGGTGGTGATCGGCGGGATTCTCTCCTCCACCGCGCTGACGCTGCTGGTCCTCCCGGTGCTCTATCGGATCTTCCACGCGAAAGGGGAGAGGGTCGAAGAGGTCGTCGACATGGAGGAAACACCGGAAATCGCCGTGGCCGAACGATCGGAGGAGGCTTGACGGGAGACGATTACGATCATACGCATGGTCATTGCTTGACAAGAACAGAAATATGATATATTTATTCACACAATTAGAGGCAACGATGCAAAGCAAAAAAGCCCACTTCGTTCTTGCAGCCCTCCTCCTGATCATCTTTTCGATCGGGACGGCCTACGATGCCTGCGCTCAAAAAGAGTGGCAGTTGACTTCTGCGGCACATTCCTCCCCTGCGTTCTCAAACGACCCCGTAGCGCCTTCCCCTTTGTCCGGTTCTGTCGTGGCAGACTGCCACTGCCTCTGCCATTTTTCCTTTGAACCATCGAGCAATATCAGCTTTGAAGTATCCACTCCATACCAATCCTTCATCGCAACCCTAAAAGAATCAATCAAAGAGCCGGCTCTCGTCGGCATTCTCAGACCTCCGATCTCACTTCTTTAATCCGCATTCACTAAATCGATAACTCATCACATAGATTCTAATGCCGGAGGTCTACTTGTCTATCTATCGCCATTTGGGCGTTTTTGTATTCGCCCTCTTTATTCTCGCTCCTGTTTTAGTTTGGGGAGCGGAGCAGCCAGGAAAGCGCTATACCCTCGAGGAGATTTTAACCCTTGCGCAAGAGAAAAATCCGTCTGTAGGGATCTTCCGGGCCAACCTGGAAGCCGCGCAAGGCGCCATGGCGGCCTCCCGCGCCTATCCCAATCCCGAACTCAACGTCAATCTTGGGAGAGGGAAACCGTTGGGGATACCTGGCGCCGGGTATGAGGGGGAATATAGTTTCGGAATCGGTCAGCCCTTGGAATGGCCTGGCAAGCGCCTCTACCGAAAACGCGCGGCGGAGGCGGAGGTCGGCGTGGCCCGGCAGGAGTCGGATGATTTCAGGCTGGAGTTGCGCGCCCAGGTCAAGGAGGCCTTTTTTGACCTCCTGCTCTCGAAGCAGATCCTAGAGGTTTCCAGAAAAAACGGCGAAGCGGCCCAAGCGCTCCTCTCCGCCGCCCAGGCGCGGGTCGACTCTGGAGAGGCCCCGGCGCTGGAGCTGATCAAGGCACAGGTGGAGCTCGCGCGGGTGACGAAGGACCTCCGGCGGGCTGAAAACCGAATCGTCCTCTCCAAGGCGGAGCTCAACTCCCTTTTGGGAGGGGCATTGGGCTCCGATGACGAGATCAGCGGCGACCTCTCTGTCGCGCGAAAACGCTACAATCTCACCTCCCTTCTCGAAGAGGCGATGGCCCGGCACCCGTTGATTCTCCGTCAGCAGAAAGCGATGGAGGCGGCGGGCTATGCGCTCTCCCGCGAGCGGCAATCCCGGATTCCCGATCTCGTGGTCAGAGGCGGCCTCAACGAAGAGATCGACAAGCGATCTTACTCCATTGGCCTCTCCTTGGTTTTCCCCCTTTTCTACCAGCGGCAGGGGGAGATCGCGGCCGCGCGCGCGGGAGAAGCCAGAGCCACGGCCGAACTGGAACGCGCGCGCACGGAGCTCACCCGATTGATCGCGCAGGAGTATCAGAACTATCAGATCGCTCTTGAGCAGCTCAAAATCTTTGAAGAGGGGCTCCTCAAACAGGCCGACGAAGCGTTGCGGATCGCCCAATTCAGCTACCAACAGGGGGAATCGGATCTGCTCGATCTGCTCGACGCGCAACGGGTTCAGCGAGCCACGCTGAGCGAATACTACGAAGCTCAATTCGAACTGGACGCAGCGCTTGCCCGGTTGGAACGGGTAACAGGAGGATTGCAATGACGAACAAAGGATGGCTTGCGTTGACGCTCACGATCGTATCGACGCTTTATTTTTCATGCGCCCGGAATCCGGCGGGATCGGAAGAAAGGGATTCCAAGCCAAAAGACGAGGTCGCCCTTGATAAGGGCAAGCATTCGGAAGGGGAACACGCGGAGCAGGGACAGGTTACGATCGCCAAAGAAGTTTTCGAGAAATCAAACATCCGGGTTGAAGAAGCGGCGCCCCGTTCGCTGAAGCGGGAACTGCGACTCTCCGGCGCAATTCAGGTCAGTGAGAACCGGCTGGCGCACGTGAGCTCCCGCATCCCGGGACGTTTGTCGGAAGTAACGGCAGGACTCGGAGACCGCGTGGGAAAGGGAAGCCGGCTTGCAATGATCGATAGCCCGGAGCTGGGTCAGGCCCAATCGGCGTATCTCATGGCGAGGGCAAAGCGGCTCGTGGCCGAGAAGGGATATGAGCGGGCCAAAACACTGGTCGAAGCGAAGGTCATCGGCATCGGCGAGTTACAGCGGCGCGAGGGGGAGTATCTCTCCGTCCAGGCGGAAGCGCAGGCCGCCGAAGATCGCCTTCGCCTTCTGGGAATTACGGATCAGGAGATCGTTGCATTGGAGCGGGATAAGTCCGTCCGGTCTCAGGCGCCGATCCTCTCCCCGCTGGCCGGAACCGTGATCGAACGAAATGTGACGGTCGGAGAAGTGGTCGAGCCGGCCAAGTCCCTCTTCACCGTGGCCGATCTTTCGGTTCTCTGGGGCATCGCCGATCTTCAGGAGCGGGATCTTGCCCGGATCAGGAAGGGGGCCGAGGCGGAAATCTCGGTCGCCTCTTATCCAGAGGAGCGGTTTAAAGGAAAGGTGACCTATCTCTCCGACACGATCGACCCCGCTACTCGAACCCTCAAGGTCAGAATCGAGGTTGAGAATCCCAAGGGACAGCTGAAGCCGCAGATGTTTGCGACTTTCCGCATTCTGACGGAGGAGGCCGGCCGGAGTCTCGCGATTCCCGCCTCCGCGGTGCAGCGGGAGGGGGCCCAAGCGATCGTCTTCGTGGAGAAAGAAGAGACGGAAAAAGAAAAGCGCTTCGAGAAGCGTCCGGTCTCCCTCGGTCCTGAAGTGCAAGGCTATTATCCCGTTCTCTCCGGTCTTCAGCCGGGTGAGAAAGTGGTTACCACCGGAGCCTTTGTTCTGAAATCCGAAACCCTCAAGGGCCTGATGGAGGAGTAAGATGATCGATCGAATCATTGAATTTGCCTTGCGTCAAAAGATGCTCATTCTCATCGCCACCCTCCTTCTGGTCGGTTTCGGCCTCTACGCCTTTCAGTCCCTTCCGATCGACGCCTTCCCGGATGTGACCAATATCCAGGTTCAGGTCATTACCGAGGCGCCGGGCCGCTCCCCTGTAGAGGTCGAGCAGTTCATCACCTACCCGGTGGAGGTTCAAATGACCGGTCTTCCGAAACTGGTCGAGCTTCGCTCTCTCTCGAAATTCGGGCTTTCCATGGTGACCGTGGTCTTTGAAGATGATGTCGACATCTACTTTGCCCGGCAACTCATTTTGGAACGTCTGATCCAAGCCAGGGAAAAGCTCCCGGCCGATGTCGAGCCGGCGATGGGACCGATCTCCACCGGTCTGGGTGAGGTCTATCAATACACTTTGGAAAGACCTACTGGAGCCGCGCCTCCTTCCAATCCGGAAGAGGATCTTACGGAGCTGAGAACGATCCAAGACTGGATCGTTCGTCCGATCCTCAAAACGGTGCCCGGCGTGACCGACGTCAACGCCTTTGGCGGGCACGTGAAGCAGTATCAGGTGCTCATCGATCCCGACCGGCTCAAGAAATATGGCCTGACCTTGCGGGAGGTTTTCGAGAGCGTGGCCCGAAACAACACCAATGCCGGGGGAAACATCCTGGAGCATTCCTCGGAGCGCTACCTGATCCGGGGGGTTGGGCTGATCAAAGATCTGCAGGACATCCGCGACATCGTCGTCAAGGCCGACAAAGGGACCCCGATTTTTGTCAGAGATGTAGCCGAGGTGACGATCGGATCGGAGGTCCGCCAGGGCGCCCTGGTCAAAGATGCAAAGGGAGAGGCCGTCGCGGGAATCGTCATGATGATCCGGGGCGGGAGCGGAAAGGAGGTCGTCGCAGGGGTGAAGCGGAAGGTCGAGGAGATCAACCGGAACAAGATCCTCCCCGGAGGGGTAACGATCAAACCGTTTTACGACCGAACGGAGCTGGTGGAGAAAAGCCTTGAGACCGTCACACGGGCTCTGGAAGAAGGGGCCGTTCTGGTCGTCATCGTCCTCTATCTGTTTCTAAGAAATTTCAGGGGAGCTTTAGTGGTGGCGCTGACCCTTCCGCTGGCGGTTCTTTCCACGTTTATTGTAATGTGGAAGATGGGTCTTTCCGCCAACCTGATGTCGCTCGGAGGCCTTGCGATCTCTTTGGGAATGGTTGTCGATGCGGCCATCATTCAGGTGGAAAATGTCCAGAGCCATCTCTCGGAGCATCCGGACGCGAAGCAGGACAAACTGCATACCGTCTTGCGGGCGATCCTGGAGGTCCGAAAGCCGAGCCTCTTCGGCGAGTTGATCATCGCGATCACCTTCATTCCGATCATGGCCCTGCAGGGGATGGAGGGGAAGATGTTCGCGCCCCTCGCCTTCGCCGTCGTCATCGCGCTCTTCTCCTCCCTTTTTCTCTCCATGACGGTCGTGCCGGTCCTTTGTTTCCTACTCCAGAAGGGGGGTGAGGAGAAAGAGAGCTTCTTGGTCCATTGGGCGAAAAAAATCTACGCGCCGCTCTTAGCCTGGTCGTTGCGGCGTCGAGTATGGGTCGTATCGACCGCCCTTCTTTTCCTCATCGGAAGCCTTGCCCTGGTGCCCTTTCTCGGAACGGAATTCATCCCATCCATGGATGAGGGCTCGCTGACCACTCAGGTGATCCGGCTTCCCAGCATCTCCCTGCCGGATTCGGTCGAAATGGAAACGAAAGTCCAGCAGGCTCTGCTCAAGTTTCCGGAGGTGGTAACGGTGGTCTCGAAAATCGGCTCGGCCGAGATCGCCACCGACCCGATGGGACCGAATGTCAGCGATCCGATCGTGGTCCTCAAACCCAAGGAGGAATGGAAGAGCGCCAAGACGAAGGAGGAATTAATCGAGAAAATTCGGATAGAGCTCGAAAAGATTCCGGGAGTCGCCTACAACATCACTCAGCCGATCGCGCTGCGAGTGGATGAATTGATCTCCGGCGTCAAATCGCAGATCGCCATCAAGCTCTTCGGCGATGACCTGGAACTGCTGAAAACGAAAGCCGAGGAAATCGCGCGGGTGGTCTCGAAGGTAAAAGGGGTGACCGACCTGCGGGTCGAGCAGACCGCGGGTCAGCCGTACATCACGATCGAGGCCGACCGGAGAAAGATCGCGCGCTACGGCATCAACGTCGCCGATATCCAGGAGATCATTGAAACCGCCATCGGGGGAAAAGAGGCGACCCAAATTTTTGAGGGGGAGCGGCGATTTGACCTGATCCTGCGGCTGCCCGAGGAGAAGAGGAACAGCCTGGAGGCGATGGGCAATATCCTGGTCAGCAGCCCGACCGGCGCCCGGATTCCTCTGGCCGAGCTGGCAACACTTTCTCTCACCGAAGGTCCGGTGCAGATCAGCCGGGAGAACAGCAAGCGGCGGATCGTGGTTGAGCTGAACGTGGAGGGACGGGATATCGGAAGTCTCGTCGCCGAGGCGCAACAGAACATCCGCGCGCAGGTCAAGCTGCCCGAAGGATATTACATCACCTGGGGCGGGGCGTTCGAGAACCAACAACGCGCGATGAAGCGCCTTTCGATTATTGTCCCCCTTACGATCGGGTTGATCTTCTTTCTCCTCTACATGACGTTCAATTCCTTTCGCTACGCTGGGCTGATCGTCCTGAACCTCCCGTTCGCTCTGATCGGGGGAATTTTGGGGCTGTTTCTCTCCGGGCTTTATCTCTCGGTGCCCGCCTCGGTCGGATTTATTTCCCTATTGGGAGTCGCGGTGTTAAACGGCGTGGTCTTGGTGACCTACATGAACCAGCTGGTAGAGGAGGGGGTTCCGCTTCGGGAGGCGGTTCTCAAAGGATGCGAGCGGCGGCTGCGGCCTGTGCTGATGACGGCAACGGTGACGATCTTGGGACTTGTCCCGATGCTCTTTGCCACCGGTCCCGGCTCGGAAATCCAGAAGCCGCTCGCCACGGTGGTGATCGGCGGCCTGATCTCATCCACGCTTTTAACCCTCCTGGTGCTTCCCGCTCTCTACTCCTGGTTCGAAGAGCGCCGTCGTAGGAAAGAAGGGGAAGACGGAAGAAGGGGGGACGGGATCACTCTGAAACCCGGCAGTCGTGAGGAGGTGAGTCATGAAAGAAGTTAAAGCATACATCCGGCATCATCGGGTCAATCAGGTGATCGAGGCGCTGGAGCGGGAAGGGTTTACCGATATGACCCTGATCGATGTCCGCGGGATCACATCGGGACTTCACAATGAGGAGTACAAATACTCCCTGGAGCTGGCGCAGAAATATATGGATGTCATCAAACTTGAAATCGTCTGCGCCGACGCGGAGGCCAGGAAAGCGGTGGCGATCATTGCGCAGGCGGCCCACACCGGCCGTAAAGGGGACGGACTGGTCTTTGTCACCCCGGTGGAATCGATCGTCCGAATCAATACTGGACGGAAAGGCAAGGCCGCGTTGCAGCAGGAAGATGCGCCCGGCTGATTTCAACCCTCAACAGGGAGGTAAAACAGAT
>SCUR01000548.1 GCA_004297235.1 Candidatus Manganitrophaceae bacterium
GCCGGCCAGCCGCACCGAGCCGCGCAGGCCGCCCAGGGGGTGGGTTTTCATGGTTCTCCTCCAGGCCGTGGAATCGCGGCTCTGAAGGAGACTCTACGCCCTCGCGCCTGCGGCCGGCCAAGAGGGCCAAAACAACTCCTAACAACCCAACCAATGTCGGATCAAACTCGCCATCGACCTTCATTGCGCAGCCGCCGCCTCCGCCGCCCCCTCCCGCGTCTGCGTCGGACCCGCCATCTGTCCCGTTCCCCTCTCCCGAGCCGCCGCCGGCTCCCCCTCCGGCCCCGCCCGACGGAGTGCCGTTGACGGTGGCGGTCATCGAAACGGAATTGTTGGCGCTGTTCGGATCAGTGGAGGCGGTGGAAACCGCCGCGTCCTGATTCAAATTGCCGGCGACCGTCGGTGTGACGACGATCGTCACGCCGGCGTTTGCGCCGTTGTCGATCGTGCCTAAATTACAGGTGAGGGTACCGGTCCCCTGACAGGCTCCTTGCGTCGCCGTCGCAGAAACGAAGTTGACCCCGGCGGGGAGGGTTGTGGTAATGACCACGCTGGTTGCCGCATCGGGTCCTTGGTTGGTCACCGTGAGCTGATCGGTGAGGTTCTCTCCGGTGGAGACTGGATTCGGCGTTGCGGTCTGAGTCAGGGCCAAATCCGAAATCGCCGTCCCCGGCGGCTCCGCCGAGAGGTCGAGCAGAAAGAGCCCGGAGTCGGTTGCGGCGATCAGGTGGCGAGAAGGGGTGAGGGCCAATGCATAAACCGTCCGTGAGGCGGTCAACGATGCGTTGTTTCCAGCGACCCAATTCTCGCCCCCGTCGGTCGTGTAGTAATATCCAGCGTCCGTTCCGGCGTGGATGTATTTCGGATTCGTAGGATCGATCAGGAGCGCATAAATCCAGGGAAGGGTTCCGGGGAGTCCGGTATTCTTTTGGATCCACGAGGTGCCGCCGTTGATGCTTTTGTAGATCCCCTGTGTGAGGGTTCCGGCGTAAAGTGTGGCGGAGGTTGTCGGATCGACTGCAAGGGAATAGATGAAGGTAGCGGGGAACTCTGCAATGCGAATATCGGTCCAACTCGTGCCTCCGTCCGTGCTCTTCGCGACATTCGGAGTGCCGGACCCTCCCGCAAAGATTACCCCCAAGGAATCGACGGCGATGGCATAGGCTCGCAGGTCTGCCCCAACCGCTGCGTTGTGAAGATGGTTCCAAGTATCTCCATTGTCCGTTGATCCAATCAGAAGCGAATCGGTCGCTGCATTGTAAGAAGAGAGCTGGAAGTTGCCCGCATAAAGAATATTCGAGTGACTAGGGTCAAGAGCGAGAGACTTGTTCTGTTCGCCAATATCGGTGCCGTCCGCTTCGAGCGTCCACGAGGTTCCACCGTTCAGGCTCCGCCATAAGTCTCCGGTTTTCGTCGCGGCGTAAACCTTTAATCCGTCCACGGCGAGAGCTCTCACCCCCTTTCCGCTGATTCCACCGTCCAGAGGGGCCCAGGTGGTTCCTCCGTCGGTCGTTTTATAAACAGTGATCCCTTCAGCGGCATAGGCGACTCCGTCGTTTGTTTTATCCGCTGCAACCGTATAAAAACTCGTCCCGGAGAGATTTCCGACGGAGATCCAATCTAAACTTCCGATCAATGTTGTGGTGACCTCCCGCGAGCCGGGACCTTCGGTCCCGCCGTCTACCGCGGTGATCACAAAATGGTAGGTGTGGTTTGGCGTTAAGCCATCCAAAGTATAGGGACTGGTGATTCCGCTTCGCTTTCTGCCTCCCTTGAGGTTTGCGAAATTGTCTTT
>SCUR01000004.1 GCA_004297235.1 Candidatus Manganitrophaceae bacterium
CCAAGATCAACTCTGTCGGCATCGACATCCCGCCGAACACCCGCGGCCCGGAAATCACCCGCTCGCTTCCTCGAATCGTCGACTTCACCTCTTTGGCGAGCCAACCGACATAATTGAACTCGGGGACAATAATCTTTTCGGCATGATCGAGCGCCGCCCGCACCTCATCGGCCGGGAAAGGACGGACCGATTTGATCTTCACCAAGCCGACTTCGATTCCCTGCTCCGCGGCCTGCCGGACCGCTTCACGGGATTGGGAACAGGCCGCACCCGAGGCAACGATCATAATTTTCGCTTTCGGATTAACGATCTCAACCAATCCTCCCAACCATCGGTCAATCCACTTCCGAGAACGCTCCTGCGCCGCCCAGATCTCCTGCTGCCAGGATGCATGCATCTGATATGAGATGAAGTTCGACTTTTGAATCGGCGCGTCGCGAGAGATCCGGATCGGTGGGTTTTCGTTGTCCATCATCGGGACCGCTTCATGGTAGCAATCGCGAGGGGGAAGTTTAATATCGGCCGCAGGAAGCGAGACCCAACCGCGGGCATGGGTGACAAAGAAACCATCCACCGCCACGGCGACCGGGAGGGTGACCTCCGGCTTCTCGCCGATCATAAACGCCGCCAGCGCGTAATCATAAAAATCCTGTTGGTTCTCGGCATGGAAAAGAAGGCAGCCGGTGTTGAGCATGTAGGAAAGCTCGACGTTATCGGGCTGAATCGCGAGCGGGGCATTGATGACCCGGCACATGATTAAGAGAACGCACGGGAGACGTCCGCCCGGCCACGAGGAAATGACCTCCAAACCTCTCATCAGACCCGGCCCGGCGGTGGCGGACAGGCAGCGCACCCCCGAGCGGGATGCCCCTGCGATCGCCGACATCACGCCGTATTCTTCTTCACCGCGATAATAATCTTTGACGTACCCCTCGGCGTAGAGATAACCGACCTGCTGCATCGTTTCGCTCTGAGGGGTGATTGGATAGGAGATCGCCACGTCGACATTCGCGCGCCGGATCGCCTCTTTGGCCGCCTCGCTCCCGGTGATGAATGTCTTTTCACGGGGGGCTTGCAAAAAGAGATAGTCGGGATCGACGACCCTCTGCGCCGCCGCTCCTTTTTTCGCCTCTTTTGAGGGGGCCGGGGCGGACGTGATCACGTCTCCTTGGGGATTTGTTTTAACCTCTTCTCCGAGTCCTTCGCTCATTATTTGGTAACCTCCTTATTGGGGGCTCCCCAAAATCTCTTTGGGGTCAATATCAGACTAAAGCTTAATCATCCAGTCAGAGAGTTTATTCCTCGTTCTCGTCCAACCCTTTTTCCAGATCGTGCGAGAAACCGGCTTCGACCATCTCCTCTTCAGGCTTCATCGCTTCGGTTCCGGTTAATCCGGCGACTTGGGCCCATCCGGAGGGAATAATTCCCTGCCCTTCATACAAGGGCTTCACTCCATTTTTCTTCACCCGCCGCAGCATCTCCGCGAACTTGTGCAGCTTTTCAGCGGTAAAGTTGGGAACGGAAGCCATGGCGTCTTCATGCCCCGCCTCGGCGCAGAGCGCGATGGTGTAGCAGTTCGTTCCCGCGCGGATCATCTTGAGGGTGATATTTGCAAAATGGCAATGAACGCCGATAAAAATACAGGCTTCGATTTTATTGTGCCAAATCGTGAGATTGGGATGGCAGGGATTAATCACCGCTTCCGGATCGATCTTCGGATAGATCGGACGATAATCGGGCATCGGAATAATCCGAACACCGGGGATTTCCTTCGCGACTTCGAAAAAAGGGGCCGACTTCTCGATGGTATGTTCATTCCACCCCCAGAGCATCAGCGGTCCCGGAAAGAGGGTCGGGTTCTTCCGCGTCAGCAGGGCAATAGCGGCCGCCTCCAACGCCTTTTCTTCAGTGACAATTCGCCCTTCGACCAAGCCTTCTCCATTCTCCGGAAGATGAATTCCCATGATCGCGGCGGCGGGGGGGAGAAGACCCTCCGGACCGGGAAGGACACGATAGGCTGGCTCTTGCGTCTGCTTCATCACAACTCCTTATTTTTTCTAGTAATTGATCGAAGAGTCGATCATTGATTTGATGAGCGGGATCCCTTTAAAATATTTTTCATGATATAACACGCGCTGAACCCTTGTCAAATCAAAAATCGCAACAAAAACGCCTTTTTTAAAGGTCTGGAGGTTTAGACAGATCAGGATACTACTTCTTGGCTAATCGTTTTCTATCCAGCTCGCTCAGATATTTCTTGCGAAGCCGAATGGTCTGAGGGGTAATCTCCAGGAGCTCATCATCGGCGAGGAATGCGATCGCCTCTTCCAGGCTCATCTTTCTCGGCTGTGTCAGAACAAGCGCGTCCTCAGCCGTGGAGGATCGGAAATTGGTCAGATGCTTCTTCTTGGAGGCATTCACCACCAGATCGTTCGACCGGGAGTGCTCTCCGATCACCATTCCCTCATAAATCTTCTCCCCGGGGGAGACAAAGAGAACACCCCGCTCTTGAATATGATGGAGCGAAAAGAGGATGGCCTCACCGGTTTCCATCGAAATGAGCGCCCCTTTGGTTCGGGACGGGATCTCTCCCTTGTACGGCTGGTAGGAGGCGAAGGTATAGTTCATGATGCCGGTCCCACGGGTGGCGGTTAAAAATTCGGATCGATAACCGATCAACCCCCGGGAAGGAACCTCGAATTCAAGACGGACGTGCCCGCCATGCGTGCTCCCCATGTTGGCGAGCTCCCCTTTTCTTCGACCGAGACCCTCCATCACCGTGCCGATATAGGCCTCTTCGACATCGAGCCAGAGGCGCTCGATCGGCTCGTGGGTTTTTCCATCGATCTCTTTCAGAATCACGGCCGGCCGGGAGACCGCAAATTCATATCCTTCCCGGCGCATCGTTTCAATCAGGATCGACAGGTGGAGCTCTCCCCGCCCCGAGACTTTGAATATATCGGTGTTCCCGGTCTCTTCGATACGGAGCGCGACGTTGGAGCGCAACTCTCGATAAAGCCGCTCCCGAAGATTCCGGCTGGTGACGAACTTTCCCTCTTTCCCGGCGAAGGGCGAGGTGTTCACCATGAAATTCATCGAAATGGTCGGCTCGCCGATGGAGATCGTCGGGAGCGCCTCGGGCGAATTCGGATCGGCCAAAGTGGCGCCGATCTGGGCCGCCTCGAAGCCGGCCACGCCGATGATCTCGCCCGCGGCCGCTTCGGCCAATTCCACCTTTTTCAGCCCCTCATATCCGATAATTCGGGTGACCTTTCCCTTGACAATCTCTCCGCCGCCTTGAACCAGAGCCAGATTTTCTCCCACGCGGATCTTTCCTCGAAAGATCCGCCCCAACGCAATCCGGCCGACGAAATTATCATAATCGAGGGAGGTCACGAGCATCTGCAACGGCGCGGCCTCATCTCCCGCAGGAGGACCGACCCTTGAAATGATCGTCTCAAAGAGGGGGGAAAGATCGGTCGACGCATCCTCCAGGTTCAGCTTTGCAAAGCCGGCTTTCGCCGAAGCGTAAACGATCGGAAAATCGAGCTGATCATCGTTGGCCTCTAATTCGAGGAAAAGATCGATCACCTGATCGACCACTTCCTTCGGCCGAGCATCGGCCCGGTCGATCTTGTTGATGACGACGATCGGGCGCAGGTTCAGTTCCAGCGCTTTTCTTAAGACAAATTTGGTCTGAGGCATCGCCCCTTCAAAAGCATCGACGAGAAGAAGGACGCCGTTGACCATGTTGAGGGTCCGCTCCACCTCTCCTGAGAAATCGGCATGGCCCGGGGTATCGACGATGTTGATCTTGAACTGCTTATAATGGACGGAGGTGTTCTTGGCCAGGATGGTGATTCCGCGCTCCCGTTCCAGGTCGTTGGAGTCCATCACCCGCTCGACCATCCCTTCATGGGATTTGAAGGCTCCTCCCTGCCGGAGCATCTTATCGACCAGGGTTGTTTTCCCATGGTCGACGTGCGCGATAATCGCAATGTTTCGAATGTCTTCTCTCAATTTGTTTTGAACTTCGGCCTTCATTTCTTTTGTCGATTCCCCTCAAAAAAAAACCCCAAAAAATTTTGGGGTTTAGTGGACACACTCAGACCCAAATAAAGTAACGTGGACTGAATTATAACATTCGGGCGTCGGCTCGTCAATCAAATTACACCGGCCTGGACGGAGCCCTTTCGGGAGAAGAGCCGCCCACGACCGGGGTTGGGAGGGGGTTGGAACAGAACCGCGCGACTTCCCTCTCTCTTCCGGCAGAGTCCCTTGGACGCATGCCAAAGGAACGCTGTACGGCCCGTTCTCTTCCGTTTAAGGGCCCTCACCCCCGAGACCCACGGTCCTTTGAACCGGTCTTTCCGGACCGATCGGCACTGGAGTGTTTCCACTTTCCCGGCGAAGCCGCTCCGCCAGGGCCGTCGTCTCAGCAAGGAAAAAAGAAAGGGGGCATGATCGTCGATCAATATCTCGTCGCGCTTCCGCAACACCGCTTTGGCATCCAAGTCGTCTATCCTGCATTCGGAAGCGGTCAAGGAAGAGAGCGGCGGAATCGGGCAGGAAACGATGAGGAACCGGAGGACTCCGGCATGACTTTCCGTTTGAGCGACCGAGGATCGAAACGGGG
>SCUR01000549.1 GCA_004297235.1 Candidatus Manganitrophaceae bacterium
CCTCGGCATCCAGGCTCTGCAGCACCAACGCATCGGCGGTATTCACATTGACGGCGCCGTTGTTCGCGTTGCCGTACACGGTCAGGTAAGGGGCGATTTTGAGGTAGACCTCATCGGTGATCCCTTTCACCATATGGAGCTCTTCCAGCGTATCAAAGCGGGCGTTTTTAACGGAGTAGGCGGGATCGAGACGGCGATAGGTCTCGTCTTCGGCGCCGAAGGGTCTCGGCTCATTGTCGTTATCGATCCAATCGACGAT
The DNA here is from genome assembly GCA_004297235.1 of Candidatus Manganitrophaceae bacterium. Classification (GTDB taxonomy): domain Bacteria; phylum Nitrospirota; class Nitrospiria; order SBBL01; family Manganitrophaceae; genus Manganitrophus. The sequence goes on from SCUR01000549.1 coordinate 260, forward strand.
CGGATCGACCAAGTCGGGATTGAGCCCAAGCAGCTTGAAGAGGCGCTGGAGCCGCTTCTGCCTCACCTCGACGACGCTCCCCTTGCTTTTCCCGGTCGCATCGACCAGGCTGTTGAGGTTGAATTTGCCCTCCTCGTCGGCGATCGAGCCCGACAGCATCCCGTCTCCCAAGGGATAGTCCGGCACAGGATAGGCCCAGAGCTCATCGAGGCCGTCGTACTTGCTGCTGAAGCGGAGATCGTCTTTGAGAATCGCCTCGCCGGCCGAGACCGCCGAGCGGGCGAGGTAGAACGCCTTGAGGTCGTCCCGGAAATTCCCGGCGGCGCGCAGGTCGGCCCGCGCCTGAAAGTCGAGCTCTAAAATTAAGACGGTCAGCAGCAGAACCACCAAGAGGCTCAAGAGCAGGGCGAAGCCCCCCTCGTCTCTTAATTTGTTGTTCCCGATCACGGCTTCTGGTATACTCCCGCCTATGAAAAAAGTCTTTGCATTTCTCTTTTTACTCTTCCTATTCTCACTGGCCACCGGCTGCGGAAACGGAAAATCGGGGGTCGTTTTGAAGGTGACCACCGACACCCCGGGAATCACCCCCGTTTCAAAACCGCTTCAGGTCGCCGCCAAGGCGACCGGGGATGAGGCTTCCGATTTTCCGGACCATTTTCTAACGCCCACCAGCTTCACGATCGCCTTTAACAGCTTCAAGCTCTTCAAGACCGATACGACCACGACGACAGGAACGACGGGAAGCACCGCTTCCACCTATACCGTCTTCGACCTGGGCACCACCGGCGGCACCGCCGCCGGCAGACCGATCATTATTTCTTTAACCACCGGGCAGCCGCAGGAGGTCAAGGAAAACACCAGCACACCGAGCCAGGGGACCTACGACCATGTCGAATACGGGATCCGTTATTTCGAGATAACGATCCCCCTCTGCGACTCCAACAACGCTTGCGAGGACCGTCGTCTTCGCGTCTACCTGACCGGCGATCCCGATCCGGACCTGAATAACTTCACCCCCACTCCCGGCGCGATCCTCATCTCAAGGAGCCGGAACGGGACCGATTTCAGTTGGGTCTCCCAGGCGGTGGGACTCCCCGATTCATTGACGAACTTCCCGGTCACCGGAGGAGCTCCGACCGACCCCTACCTCATGCCGAACTCCCAATTTACGGAATTGGGAGCGATCACCTCCACTTTCACCCGGACGATTTCCCCTGCGCTCGAGATCAAGGGTAAACCCGATAAAGAGTTCGTCTTCACCCTTAATTTTGATCTCACCGATCTCTTCTTTTTCGACAACACCGATGAGCTGAATACCGGCGCGATTGATCCCGGCCCTGACTTTCATTTCAACGCCTTGGTCCCGAGCACCAACATCGACACTTCGCGGGACGGGAAGATCCTATTCGGCTGCACCAACCCGACCCCGACAATTTGCAGAGCCGATTTCTGGCCCGGCATCCCGCCGGCCGCCGTCACGGTGACCGAGCAAGAACGGAACTAAGCAACCCCGCCCGTCTCAAACTCAACCTTACGACGACATTCTCTCATACGAAGAAACAAGAAAGGTCACGTCCATTAAGGACGGGTCCGAAAAGCGGGTCTTCATGGCAAGCCGTTTGATCCGGACCGGATAGGGGGCGTTCTCGACGGCGGAGAGGAAGGGAATAATCCGCGCAAGCGTCACATTCTCCACTTTTACTTCGACCGGAATTTCGCGGTACGGATCGTGAACCTGCGGGGCGAGGGGGCGGATATACGCGATGTTCGGACGGATCTGATTCTTCGCGGCGGTCTCCTCCAAGAACGAGAGGGGGGAGAATTGATTCGTCGTCGGGAGGCGCCGCTCGATCTCTTGAATTCCCTGCG
>SCUR01000550.1 GCA_004297235.1 Candidatus Manganitrophaceae bacterium
CTTCCGATCTCGGATGGCGATGGGACCACTTCGGGAGCGTGGTATCGCGTGACCGATCTCCAGTGCATTTCGGGCACCTGTACCCTGGTCGCGCCGGATACCAACCTGATGGTTCATGACGCACTCAACGGCGGATTCAAGCCGAAAAAAGGGAAATAGGTCTTAGGACCTTTTTTCAAAGGCGCCCCGGTTTCCACCGGGGCGCCTTTTTATTTTCTCTTCCTTACTTACCGGCCGCCTCACACTCAGCCGGTACAACTCTTGCTCTATCTCTCTTCTGGAGTGAAGGGTTTTCAAACAGAACCGTATTCCTCTCAGGAAAATCATCACGGGCCTCAAGCCGACCCCCTTTATTTTGCGAAAGAGTTGCAACTTCCTGCACTGCTTGGAGAGATTGCCATGAACAGACGGTCCATCCTCCTTTCATCCCTCTTCTCTCTTGGACTTCTCATCGCCGGTTGCGGGGGCGGGGCGCCCGCCCCGGACCCTTCGCCCGGAGCGCCGCCGTCCGAGCCGGCTCAGCCGCAGGATACCCAACCGCCTCGACTTCTCTCCCAACTTCCCCGGCCGGACGAAAAAGAAATTCCTCCCGACACCTCCGTTCAAATCACTTTCAACGAGCCGATCGATCCAACCCGGCTCGACGGGCAGATTCAAATCACCGCTTCCGCCGGAGAGGCCGCGGTCATCGAGGTGGAATGCGGAAGCCCGTGTACCGAAATCCTCATCACCCCCCAAACGCCGCTCCGTTTTGATACAACCTACACGGTTCGCGTCGACCGGATCGGGGATCTCTCCGGCAACCTTTCTCCGGCGCCGATCAGCTGGTCGTTTACCACCGAGGCGGCCCCGCCGATCACGGATACCACGCCCCCCCGCCTCCTTTCGGTCTCTCCTTTCGACGGGGCGACCGGAATCGACGAGGGGGCCTTGGTGACCCTGACCTTTGATGAGGGGATCGACCCCCATCAGCTGAACAACGACACCTTCAAACTGATCCCGGACGGACAAACGATCCCGGTTGTCGGCACCTACGGCTGCGATCCCGCTTGCACCGTCGTCACCTTCGCCCCGTCCTTTCAACTCCGTCTTAATTCGATCTATCGCATCGAGGTGACCTCCGGAATCACCGATCCCGCCGGCAATCCGTTGGCTGCGCCTTACTCGGGTCGATTCATCACCCGAGCCAGGCCGCTCCCTCCCCCCTCCCCTTGGTCCAAAGAGAAAGGGAATCGATTCAACCAACATCTCTACCGCGCCGATGCAATTTCCAATCACGCCTGGGCGGCCGGCGAGCGGGGACTCATCGTCGCCACTTCCGATGCCGGGACCCGCTGGAGTCTTCAGGAGAGCGGCACCTTCCTGCCGCTGTATGGAATTGATTTCGTCGACACGCAGATCGGCTTTGCCGCGGGCGGGGAGCCGGCCGGAACAAACGGCTTTTCCAATGTGATCATCAAAACCGCCGACGGCGGACAGACGTGGGAAGGAAAATCGCTTCCACCGCTCCCCGGTGTGTTGAAGACGATCCATTTCGTCGATGAACGCCACGGTTGGGCCGCCGGAGGGGGCGGGGCGCTGATCGCCACTCAAGACGGCGGGGAGCAGTGGTCTCTCCAACAGAGCGGCGTCACGTCGGAGCTGACCACGGTTGATTTCGTCGATGCCGATCACGGCTGGGCGGCCGGGCCGGGCAAGGTCCTTCTTAAAACCGACGACGGCGGCGCCCGCTGGGTTCCGCAGTTCACCTTTTCCTCCCCGATCCGGCAGATCGATTTTATCGACCGGAGCCGAGGGTGGGCCGTCGGCGACGGCGGCGCCCTGCTGGAAACGGCCGACGGCGGCGGGCACTGGACCCCGATCTCCGTTACCACGTCGAACCTCACCGATGTTCGGATGACGCCGGAGGGGAAAGGCTGGGCGGTCGGCGACAGAGGGACCTTTCTTCGCTTCGACGGCGCCGCCTGGACGGCGGTCGCTTCGGGGACGACAATCTCGCTGAAGGGGGTCGGCGCCGCCGCCGGGGAGAGCGCCTGGGGGGTCGGCGATTACGGGATGATCACCCTCGCCTCATCGACCGGAAAACCGGCCGTGCAGAACCCGACCGCCACGTCGGAGCTTTATGGACCTTTCTTTATTGATGCGATGAACGGCTGGACGGTGGGAAGCAACGCCCGGGTCTTCCGCACCCAAGACGGCGGAATCACCTGGTCGCAGCCGGTGCGGGACTGGAAGCACGATATTCGCTGGACCCACCTCTCCAATCCAGCCCGTCTTTGCAATAAAAATCCCGATGGAACCTGGGCCGAAGATCCGGCCACCGCCCTCTGCATTCGAACGAGCAATGTTCACCTTTATCAGCTCTTTTTTCTGACGCCGTTGAAAGGGTGGGCGGTCGGCCAGCCGAGCCTGATCCTCCACACCGAAGATGGCGGCCAGACCTGGACCGAGCAAACGATCGATCCCTATGCGGAGGATTGCTACCAGTGCGCCGACGCGGGGGTTTATCTCCGGCGGATCCAATTCATCGACGACCAGAACGGCTGGGCCGTCGGACGCTACCGGACGATTTATAAGACCCACGACGGCGGAAAAACATGGAAGCTGCTCTCCAACAATTGGAAATATACGACCGTCGACGGCACCTGCACGACCCCCGGCGGCACGACCCTTTCGCGGATGGGGGGACATCTCTTCGGCCTCTCGGTGAATCCGTCCGACCCCAACGACGTTTTTGTCGCCGGCGGCTGCTGCGCGCCGTGCAATCCCGAATCGATCATCGCCCACACGACCGATGGCGGGCTCACCTGGGATATTCGAACCTCGGTCGTCTGGGATTCAAAAGTCGAAAACCGGATCACCCGCTCCGACCAGCTTCTTCCCGAAATCGGACGGTTTCATACCTTTCAGATGATCGGCAAGGTCGGCTGGGCCGCGGGACGCGGCGGCGTGTTGATGCAGACCGAAGACCGGGGAGCGACCTGGAATCGGGTCTCGACCGGCACGCAACAGACGTTGAACGATCTCTTTTTCATCGATCCGGCGCGAGGCTGGCTGGTCGGCTGGATGGGAACGCTTCTTCAAACGGCGGACGGCGGGAAAAGCTGGCAGCGCGCCCCCAGCGGAACGCGCAACGACCTCTTCGGCGTCCGTTTTCTGAATGATCAACAAGGATGGATCGCCGGATCGGGCGATTTGATTCTGGCGAACGGGAGCTGAGGATTACTCCCCGACTTGCAGTTGATTCGGCAGTTCGTCGGTATCGTCCGGTCTCTTCGGGAAGTGCTCCGCCAGCAACTGCCCGCAGGCGTCGATCGCGCCTTGAAGCGCCTCGAAAGGACGCCCCTCCTTCACCCCGGACGCAATCTGCTGAACCAGCTTCTCCCAGGTCTCCGCGGACACCCGCTGGTGAATGCCGGCATCGGCTAAGAGCTGCACCCGGTGCTCCATCAGAGAGAGAAGGATTAAAACACCGCTCTTCTCCCGGGTCTCGTGGAGACGGTGGGCATAAAACGCCTCTTCCGCGCGCCGCCGGACGACCCGCTCTTTCAAGGCTTCGGGAACCAGCCAAGACCAGAGACGCGTCACGCGCTGGACCAGGAAGAAAGCGGCCCAGAAAGTGAAAAACTCGATGAGCAGAATCTCGGGCACCGTCCCCCGCGGCCGGAGCGCCATCGAGATCACCGCGACAAAGAAAGTAAAAAAGATCGCGCCGGTCAATGCAAATTGCATATAATGCCCGCTCTGGTCGACCACCACCGGAACAATCTCTCCGGCGGAGCGGGCCTCCGCTCGAACCACCGCCTGCCGTATTTGCTCTTTCTGCTCGGCCGTAAAAAAATCTTCCGCCTTTTTCATCGCGCTCTCACCATCGCCCCGATGCGCCGCCGCCGCCGAAACTTCCTCCGCCCCCGGAGAACCCTCCCCCTCCGAAGCCGCCGCCGCTGCCGCCCCAGCCGCGCCCCGCCGACCAACCGGTGCCGCGGTAGGACCGCCCGCCGAGGCCGCGCCCCGGTCCCCCGCCCGACCCCCGGAAGAGAAGCGGCAGAAGAATGCCGAGAAAAACGCCGATCAAGGCCGGCAGAAAAATCGCTCCGGCCAGGAAGGACCCCACCACCCCGCCGATCACTCCTCCCGCCAGTGCGGTGACCGGCAGGGGAAGATAGGAGAGAAAAGAGGAGAAGAGAATCAAGAGGATCAGGCCGAGCGAGAAGACCTCATTGAAATGGTCGCGCGACCGGGCGGAGGGGGGAGGGGCCTCCGGGGCTGTAAATTCCCCGGCGATGGCCGCTTGAATTGCATCGACCCCCGCCTGGATCCCCCGATTGAAATCTCCCTCGCGGAAGGCCGGGATCATGATGTTTCGGATAATGATGCTGCTCTGCGCATCGGTCAGGGCCCCCTCCAGACCGTAGCCGACCTCGATCCGGACCCCCCGCTCCTTCGCCGCGATGAAAATCAAGACGCCGTTATTGCGCTTCCCCTGGCCGAGCTGCCATTCGCGCGCCGCCCGGATCGAAAACGTTTCCAACGGCTCCCCTTCCAAACCGGGCAGGGTGAGCAGCGCGATCTGATTGGTCGTCTTCTCCTCGTAAGCGCGGAGCTTCTCTTCCAGCGCGGCGGCCTGTTCGGGCGTCAGGAGGCGGGCATGGTCATTGACGCGGGCCTGCAACGGGGGAACATTCAGCCCCAAAGCGGGAGAGGAGAAGAGAATCGAAAAGAGAACAAGGAAACAGAGCATGGAACCGGCTCGGAGCAGGTCGGCCGAATCGATCCGAACGCCCCCCAACGCGGGCGCATTGGAGCGCATTAAAACTTCACCTTCGGCGCTTCCTGCGCCCCCGGCTGCGCGCTGAAATTTTCCCGGACCTTCAAACCGAGGAGATATTTGGCGGTTAAATTGGTGGGGAAAGAGCGGACCGCCGTGTTGTACTGCTGGACCGCCTGGATGTAGTCCCGGCGGGAAACGGCGATTCGATTTTCGGTCCCCTCCAGTTGAGACTGAAGGGTCAGAAAGTTCTCGTTCGATTTCAGCTCGGGGTAGCGCTCCACCACCACCATCAGGCGCGAGAGCGCGCCGGAGAGCTGCGATTGCGCCTCCTCGAACTTTCGGAACGCTTCCGGGTCTTGGGTGATCTCCGGCGAGACCTTCACCTGGCCCACTTTCGATCGGGCCTCCACGACTTGGGTGAGCACCTCCCGCTCTTGTGTCGCGAACCCTTTGACCGTTTCGACCAAGTTGGGGATAAGATCAAACCGGCGCTGGTACTGATTCTGAACCTCCGACCAGGCGGCATTCACCTGCTCGTCCATCCCCTGGAGCGAATTGTAGCCGCATCCGGTCAGGGTGAGAAACAACAGAAAAACGGTCCACGTGAAACGATATGTTCTTCTCAAGCGTTTTTATTCCCTCCGCGAATATTCGGTTTCAAAAGGCCATTATAACCGAACAAGAGGGGAAGAACAACAAAGAGCAAGACACGTGAGGCGTGAGGAGAAAAAGATTTAAATCTATTGCACTTACCCCTCACCCCTTACGCCTCACGTGTTTTCTTATTTCAGCGCCTCCGCCAGCTTTGCGCGGGCTTCTAAGAGCCGTTCCGGTCGGCGGGTCCAGTGATAGACGTTCAGCGGGACGCGCTCCTCCTCTTTCAGAAGCGGCAAGACCTCCAACTCGATCCAGCCGCGCCCCTTCTTTTCCTCGGCGAGCTTGAGATATTCGTAATCTTCCATCCCCTCCCGGATCAACTTCAGGCGGATTGACTCGATCGGGATGTGCTTCGTTCCGCCGATGTAATCGGGCCGCCCCGGATAGAAGAGAACCCCGTCGCCGTGACCGCCGAAATAGTAGACCTGCTCAAACGGATTCCGGTCGGGGGTCTTCGATTCCTTTCCCCCCGTGCCTTTCGCCACTTTGTACGAGTAGGGATACTGAAAGACCGTCTCGTAGTAAAGCTCCCCCGACGTTTTATAAAGATACGTCAGCCATTCGAAGATCCGGGTGGAGACGGCCGGCAAATCGACCATCACCGTCGGCCATCCTCTCTCCGATCCGTCCCCGCAGCCGTGCGATCCGCAAGCGTGGTACCACCAGAGCTCTTTGCCGGGGCCGATGAACGATCGGTCGTAGACCGTCCGGAAATTTCGATTGTAGGTGTCGGAATCGGGCTTGCCGTCCATCCGTTTGATGCTGACGGTCCAGATGTCGATGTATTTCTCCACCCCTTTGACTTGAAAGAGGCGATCGAAGCAGGTCTCCGCCGCCTGCCGGTCGGTCGTCACCAACAGCTTCAAGCCGGGGGCGTTTTTGTGGAGAAACTCCGCGCGCCGCTTGATTTTGTCCCAGTCGGTGTCGGGACGGTCCTTCACCTCCTCGACGTTCCAGCACTCCCGCTGTCGGGTCGCCCGCTGAAAGGTGAACTTCGGCTCGTCCCGGGTGTAATCGAAGAGCCGGCCGAGCCAATCGTGCTCGGAAAAGTAGCGGACATACTCCCGATAGTAATCGGCGTTGAGCTTCTCCGGGTTGTATCGATCCGGATCGTTGAAACCGTAGCCGTCGCGAAGGCGAATCGAAGTGAGCCGCGCCCCCTTGAGCTTCCCGCCGGGGAGGGAGTTGATCCCGTTCATAAATTCCGGATATTTTTCCGGGCAGGTCGTTCGCCCCTCCGGGAATTTCCATTTGATCTCCCTCCGCTCCTTGTCCCACCGGGGAGGCGGCCAGATGGTGCTCTCATTGGTAAGCCGATGAAGCAGAAGGGCCTTGGTGTAGAGGCAGATCAGCTCGCTCGTCCGATCGTCGCTGATGAAGCCGTTGCGGTTGCTGCGAGGATCATCCCAGTCGTGCCCCTTTCCCAGCTCGGTAATCCCGACCGCGTAGGCATTCCGGAGCGAAGCGGTGGACGGAAGGCGAAACGGATGGACGGTGAGGTGAATCGGGATCGCCGCCGTTTTCTTCTCGCCGACCGTCACCGTGGCGGTCCCGGTGTAAAGACCGGGCGGCGCATCGGGGGGAACATAGACGTCGACCCAAATCCCTTGCTTTCTTCCGCGCGGCACATCGAAGGGAAAGGCCGTTTTTCCTTCACCCGGAATCGATCGTTTCTCGCCGAAATATTCGTCGACCTTCGGAATCAACGCATCCGGCCAGGCGCCCGGCTGCGCCTCCCCGGTGGTCGGCTTGGTGATCTGGAGGTAGGCCTCGCGGTAAATCATGATCGGTCCCGGAAGACGGGAGGAGATCCGATCGCGCTCCTTTTCGTTCTCCCGAACCAGATCGCTGATCGTCACATCGACCCCGCGAAGATCCGCCTTCTCCGGCGCCGCAACAAAGATTTGGAACGGCTCAAACTCATTTTGCGCCGCCGCGATTCGAACGCCCCCCTTCACGCACTTCTCTTCTTGGCAGAGATCCGCATTTTGGGGTACCGGGTCCCCCTCCGGCCCCCCGTTGTCCGCGCGCAGTTTGGTCATCCCGGTTTCCCACCAGATGGTCTGCCCCCCGGCCACCGAGGCGAAAACGAAAACGACTGAAATCCCCCAGAACAGCCTCTTCCACATAGGAACCCCTCCGACGCTTGATGAACGGTCAATACCTTCTTCTATGATAGAGAGACCGGGTCAAAGGAGTCAAACAAGAAAAATGGAAGAGGCCCGTCAATAGCGGGTCTTCGCTATAGATCGGCCTTTCCCAGGAAGAGCAGGAAAGCAGGAAGGAAGCTGCGGATCGCGATCAAATAAAAAAGGGAGCCGCCGGGGCGGTTTCAGAGGCGGCCGAAGAGCGGGGGAAAACAGCGATTACTGGCTGGCAAGCCGTCGGAGGTTTTCCGATTGGAAATAGGCGGCGAATCCTTCCTTGGCGACTTGAGACGCCTTGATTCGCCACTTGGGTTGATTGATGACCATTGCGGCGACGGCGATTTCGGGATCTTCCATCGGGGCCATTCCGACGAACCAGCTGTACTTTCCGGGAGGATCTTCCCCGGTGAGGGAGCCGGTCTTCCCGCCGATCGTGATCCCCCGCAGGCTCGCTTCTCGCCGTTTCATTCGAAATGCCTTACGGGAGGTTCCCTTGATCACGGCCATCGCCATCATCTCCCGCAGCGACTGCGCCGTTTCAGGCGCGATCGCTTCGGAGAAAATCTTCGGCACACACTCATACAGGGGCGCGCCGCAACG
>SCUR01000551.1 GCA_004297235.1 Candidatus Manganitrophaceae bacterium
ATCAGCACCGGGTTGTTCTTGGTCCGGCGCGAGAGGACCTGAACCACACGTCGGATCTCTTCATCCCGGCCGATGACCGGATCGAGCTTCCCCCGCCGGGCCAGCTCGGTGAGGTCCCGGGAATATTGGGCCAGAGCCTGATACTTTTCCTCCGGATTTTGATCGGTGACCCGGTGTGATCCGCGAATTTCAACGAGGGCGGCGAGAACCTGATCCCGCCGAATCCCGAATGAGGTCAGGGTTGGGTAGACCGAGCTCTTCGGATCGAGAAGGGCCAAAAAGAGGTGCTCCGTGCTGATGTATTCATCTTTCAGCTGTTCGGCCTCCTTCTCGGCCCGGTCCAGCAGGGAGGCCAGATTCTGCGTAATATAAACCTGGCCGACGGCTCCGGGACCCTGGACCTCGGGGATATTCTTTAATCTGTCGTTGAGTTTGGCTCGGAGCGCTTCGAGGGGAACCCCCATTTTCTTAAGAAGGGTCGGAACGATCCCCTCCTTCTGTTCCATCAGGGCAAGCGCGAGGTGAACCTCGTCGATCTGTTGATGGTGGGACGACTCTGCCTTCTTTTGAGCCTCTTGAAAGGCCTCCTGGGCCTTCATTGTCAACCGGTCTAAGCGCATTGAAGCCTCCTCGAAGAATCAATCGGTTAATTCCAATATAAGCTCCTCTCAAAGTCAATTCAAGGCCATGCTGAATTGACATAATGGGTATCAAATGGTACCCTTTTCACCAATAGCGGGAGGTCAGACTGAGCCGTATGTTACCGATTTTCTTACTTATTTTAATGCTGGTTCCGCCCCACGTTTTTTCCATGGAGGTCTTCCAATATACCGATGCCTCCGGAACCGTTCATTTCACGAACGTTCCGACCGACCCGCGGTATCGGCGACTCCATGGCAATCAAAAGAAAACCCCCTACGTGGGGAGGGACCATCGCCAAAAGCTTTTCCAATTCATCGAAAAAGAGGCGGCGGGACAGGGAATGGAGCCGGCCTTGATTAAGGCGGTCATCCGAGTGGAATCCGATTTCGATATCTCTGCGGTTTCGTCGGCGGGCGCACTCGGGCTGATGCAATTGATGCCGTCGACGGCGGCCGACCTTCGACTCGCCGATCCGTTTGATCCGGAAGAAAATATCCGTGGCGGAGTGCGTTATCTTCGATATCTGCTCAATATTTTTAATGACGATCTGGTCCTGGCGCTGGCCGCCTATCACGCGGGCGCCGGAAACGTTTTAAAGTACGGACGCATTCCTCCGATCGAGGAGACGCAGAACTATGTGGAACGGGTCTTGCGGTTCTACAAGTCGTATTTGGGGAAGGCGCCTCGAAAGATGTTCGTCTATAAGGGAACCCGCTCCACCGGCGAGATCGTCTATACGAATCGGCCGGATCAGTATTCCAACCTCCCCTTGACTCGATTCAACGAATAATACCCGCCTAGATCGACGTAAAATGTTTTCTCAAGGAAGTCCGGGTCAATCGGATGTGATCCGGTGATGGGTTCGTGCCGGAGGAGGGGAAATCTTCGCGGTAATGTGCGCCGATGCTTTCTTTCCTTCTCAACGCCGCTTCCATCATGGCGGCCGAGGCGAGAAGCATATTTCGCGTCTCCAGGGCCAATCGGGAGAGCCCCGGCTTTTTTAAAACCCAGCTCCACGATGTCCACCGCGCAATGGCCTCCGAGAGGGAGGTCTCGCTTCGAATAATTCCGACGTTATTCCACATTTTTTCTCGAAGCTCTTTTTGGACCAACAGGTATCGCTCGGCGGGGGCCGGCCTTGAGAGCCTCGGCAGCCCCACCTTCTCTCCTTCCGCCGGAGAGAGGGAGGATCGCCCGACCGCTTGACCCACCCGCATGCCGAAGACCAACCCTTCCAGAAGAGAGTTGCTCGCCAGCCGATTGGCGCCATGGACGCCGGTGCAGGCCGCTTCCCCAACCGCCCATAGCCCCGGGAGGGAGGTTTCCCCAAATAGCCCGGTTTTGATTCCTCCCATCAGGTAGTGCGCGCTGGGGGCGACCGGAATTTGATCCTGCGTAATATCCACGCCATACTGCAGGCAGGTTGCATAGATCATCGGGAAGCGCTCTTTGAGAAAGCCCGGTTTCAGATGGGTGACGTCGAGAAAGACATTCTGAAGTTTCCCGTGCTTCATTTCATCCCAAATCGCCCGAGTGACGACATCGCGCGGGGCCAGCTCCGCATCGGGATGATAG
>SCUR01000552.1 GCA_004297235.1 Candidatus Manganitrophaceae bacterium
AGATCAACGAGATCGCCACCACCATCGCCGGCGCGCTGGAGGAGCAGACGGCGACCACCCACGAGATCAGCCGCTCCGTCACCGAGGCGGCCCGGGGAACCGGAGAGGTCACACACAGTATTTCCGGGGTGGTGACGGCGGCGAAGAGCACGGCCGAAGGGGCCGGCCATATCCTGATCGCCTCCCAAACGCTCGCCAAAATGGGGAATGAGTTGATGGAGAGGGTCAGTCACTTTCAAGTCGATGCGGACGGTTCGACGAATCGCTTGAAGAGCGGAGGCTCCGGGGAAGAGCACTCATCCCTCGAACGGAGCGCCTCGCCGCGGCCGGTTCCTCATCATGCCGGGCCGGCATGAGGCGGTTGGGTGAAGACCCGGAAGGTTCTTCCCGGTACTATTCATTAACCATGTCCATCCGTTGACGGGCTCCAATTGTTTGTTACACTTAACAGAATCTTCAATCATCAATTTCAAACGAGAGAGCCACGTATTTTCCCGAGTGGATCTCCGGGAGGTCTCGGTGAATGTACTCATTGTAGATGACTCCGTCTCTGCTCGAAGCATCTTGCGTCAGATGGTTCGAAAAATGAGGCATGAGACGATCGAGGCGGCAAACGGCAAGGAGGCGTTGGCCCAATTGGAGACCCACCCCGACGTCGGGCTGATCCTGCTCGACTGGAATATGCCTGAAATGGATGGAATGGAGCTGCTCGATGCCATCCGTGAGAAAAGAGGATCGCTCCGAAAGCCGTTGATCATTGTCGTTTCGACCGAGTCCGAGCGGGAGAAGATCATGCAAGCCGTCCAGAGAGGAGCGGACGAATACATCATGAAGCCTTTTACAAAAGAGATTCTTTTAGAAAAGCTGGCGCTCTTGGGGATCGATTATGACAATAGGCTATGAGCCCATCCGAGTCATGATTGTGGATGACTCGTCCGTGGTCCGGCGCGCGGTCACCGACGCCCTGTCGAGCGACCCGGGTATTTCGGTCGTCGGGACGGCTTCCAACGGGAAGATTGCGCTTCAACGGATTATCCAATGGAATCCGGAGGTGTTGATCCTCGATCTGGAGATGCCGGAGTCGGACGGCTTCGAGCTCTTGCGTGCCCTTCGGGCCGATTTTCCGAATATCCGGACCATCATGTTCAGCAGTGCCACCCAGAAGGGGGCGAGTCAAACGATCGAGGCCCTCTCCTTGGGAGCGAGCGATTATGTGGCGAAACCGACGGGAACGCATCCGGGAGGGTATGCGGAAGCGGTCAAACAGGTGGCCGCCGAGTTGGCGCCGAAGGTCAAGCAGTTCCGTCCTCCTCAACCGGGGATGAAGGTTTTCCAAAAACAAGGGAGGCCGATTGAGGAATTGACCGTCGAGCGGGCCCTTCGGATGGTGAATCAATCGTTCGGTGTTGTCGCCATCGGCATTTCCACCGGCGGTCCGGCGGCGCTGTCGAAGCTGATCCCGGAGCTGTCTAAGACTTTCTCTCTTCCGATCGTCATCGTTCAACACATGCCGCCGGTCTTCACCCGCATGTTGGCGGAACGGCTGGACCAGGGGGGAGGGATTCGGGTCGTCGAGGGTGCGGACGGAATGGCGCTGGAGCCGGGGGTCGCCTACATTGCGCCCGGCAATTACCACATGGTTGTGCGGCAAAAAGAAGGGAAGGTGGTTTTGGCGATGAATCAGGAGCCGCCGGTGAATTATTGCCGCCCTTCCGCGGATGTTTTGTTCCGGTCGGTGGCCGAGGTCTATGGGGCCGAGGCGCTTGGGATTATCATGACCGGAATGGGGCAAGACGGCCTCAACGGGATTCGGGCGATGAAGACGAAGGGAGCGGTCATCTTTGCCCAGGACCAGGCAAGCAGCGTGGTGTGGGGGATGCCTTCGTTCGTCGTGCGGGAGGGGTTGGCCGATTGTGTCCTTCCCCTCGGTCAAATGCGCGCGGCCATCGAGGGATGCGTCCAAAAAGGAGTTCGACGCTGATGGTATCAAAGGAGTCGCTCGCTTTCTTCTTTGCTTTTTTGCAAAAGGAGAGCGGGTTGGTCTTGGATAGCTCAAAAACCTACCTCATTGAGGCGCGACTGGAGCCGCTTGCCTCGGAGGCGGGGCTTGGATCCATCGACGCGCTCTGCCATCAGCTGAGACTCAACCCGACGGGCCCCTTGCGTCAGAAGGTGGTGGATGCCATGGCCACCAACGAGACGTCGTTCTTCAGAGACATGCTTCCCTTTGAAATCGTGAGAAAGGCGGTTCTGCCCGATTTGCTTAAAACGAATCAAAAGACCAAGAAAGTTCGAATTTGGAGCGCCGCGTGCGCGACAGGCCAGGAGCCTTATTCGCTGGCGATGCTTCTGAGCAGCATCGGCTCCGCTCTGGCCGGATGGGATGTCGAGATCCTGGCGACCGATCTGGTGGAGCGCGTTTTGGAAAAGGCGCGCGGCGGCACTTACTCTCATTATGAAATTCAACGGGGTCTTCCGGCGCAATATATGACCCGGTTTTTCGATCAGATCGGCTCCGAGTGGAGAGTCAAGCCGGAGCTGAAGAAATGGATTCAGTTCCAACGGCTGAATCTCCTTTCGGATTTTACTTCGTTAGGGCTGTTCGATATTATTTTTTGTCGGAATATCCTCATTTATTTCGATCCCGCTTCAAAGAAGAAAGTCCTCGAGCGGATGGCCGCCTCTCTGGCCCCCAACGGCGTCCTCTTCCTCGGGGGAGGAGAAACTCCCCTCGGCATTACCGATCAATTCTCCCGAATCGAGATGGATCGCGGAGTTTATTACAAAAGGGGCGATTCAGCGATATCCGCCCCGGATCCTTTCTCCCAACCGGCGGAGAAGGGGCTAACCCAAAAAGGCAAGTCGGACAAGGAATGAATGTGAACCGAAGGAGCGTGAAATGCCTAATCCAAGCATGAAGATTCTGGTGGTCGATGATATGTCCTCTATGAGGAGAATCATCAAAAATACGCTGAAGCAGCTGGGCTATCCGAACGTAGAAGAGGCGGAGGATGGCCAGAAAGCGTTGGAGATGGTCCGCAAGGAGCCGTTTGACCTTGTGGTCAGCGATTGGAATATGCCCAACATGAACGGACTTGATCTTCTTAAGGCGATTCGGCAGGACCCGAAATTGTCGGTCTTGCCGGTCTTGATGGTGACCACCGAAGCGGAGATGGACCATATCCTTGAGGCGATCCGGTCGGGAGTGAACAGCTACATTCTTAAGCCGTTTACACCCGAGACGATGAAAGAAAAAATCGACAAGGTCTTCAAACACGCATAAGGACGAGAAAAACGTCCTGATGTGGGGGGGGGAGAATTTGTCCGCCCAAGATGTACGGAGTTATGAGGAAAGGAATCAACTGGATGGATTTCCACGAACAGACGATTGAAGACGAAAACATTCGGGGATTGATCCGGGCCGCACGGGGAATCGTCGAAGGAGAACTGAAGCAAAAGACCGACGCCAAGCTTTCCGATGAGCTGGGCAAGCTGGCCAAGTACCTTCAGGCGATCTCGAAAAAACTGCAGGTGGCGGAGTCCGAGATCGAAACCGCCTCGAGCCAAATTCCGCATGGGGCCGACCAACTCAACGGGGTCACCCGGTTTACGGAAGAAGAGGTCCACCGGGTATTGGGGATCGTCGAGAAGGTCATCGAAAGTCATGACACGCTCGCGGCCCACTGGGAAACGCTGAAGACCGATCTGCATGGAGAGATTTTCCAGCGCCCGCGTTTGAAGCGTGAAGCCGAAGAGATCGGGACCCTGCTCCGAGGCGAGAAGAAACTCTTGATGGACCTGTTGACGGCGCTCTCCTTCCAGGATGTCGCCGCACAGTGGCTCAGAAAAATATCCTCCGATATGACCGGCGTCCAGTCACGGATCCGGCGATTGAATCACTCGCTCAATCAGAAAGGGACGGAGGGGGCGGGGGAAAGTA
>SCUR01000553.1 GCA_004297235.1 Candidatus Manganitrophaceae bacterium
TCCGAGGCCTCCGAAAGCCGCTGTCAGCCGGTCATAGGTAGTGCCCTGTGGTCACGGTTTCAATCTTTTTGGAGTCGGCCGCCGCTCTTCCGGCCATCGTTCGAACATGAATAATTTTCTCGTTCCTCCTCCCGGCGATTTTTGCCCAGTCATCCGGGTTGGTCGTGTTCGGAAGATCCTCATTCTCTTTAAATTCGTCCTTAATCGCGCGGATCAGGTCTTCCTCTTTCAGCCCTTTGGCCCCGGTCTCGAGCATCCGTTTAATGGCGTGCTTTTTCGCCCTGGAGACGACCCCTTCAATCATCGCACCGCTGGAAAAATCCTTGAAGTAGAACGTTTCCTTTTCACCGTTCGCATAGGTGACCTCCAGGAATTTGTTCTCCTCGCGGACGCCATACATCTCTTCAACAGACGCGTGAATGAGCCGCTCAACGACCTTGGTCGGATCTCCCCCGTTCCTCTCCAGCTCTTCCGCATGGTATGGAAGATCGCGGGTCAGATATTTATGGAAGATCTCCACGGCTGCCTTTTTATCCGGACGCTCGATTTTGATTTTGATATCGAGCCGTCCCGCTCTGAGAATCGCCGGGTCGAGAAGATCCTGTCGATTGCTGGCGCCGATGACGATCACGTTGCGCAGACGCTCGACGCCGTCAATCTCCGATAAGAACTGCGGAACGATGGTCGCTTCCATATCAGAAGAGATTCCGCTGCCGCGGGTCCGGAAGAGCGCATCCATCTCATCGAAGAAGACGATGACGGGGTGCCCCGCCTCCGCGCGCTCCTTCGCCTTTTTGAACACCTCCCGAATCTGGCGCTCGCTCTCGCCGACATACTTGTTCAAGAGCTCAGGACCTTTAACATGGAGGAAGAAGCTTCGAATCTCTTTTCCGGAGCGATCTCCTAATTTCTTCGAGATCGAGGCGGCCACGGCCTTCGCGATCAGCGTTTTACCGCAGCCGGGAGGTCCATAGAGAAGGATCCCCTTCGGCGGAAGCAGCTTGTGCTCGGCGAAGACTTCCGGATGAAGGAAGGGAAGCTCAACGGCATCCTTCACCAGCTCCAGCTGTTCCTGAAGTCCGCCGATGTGATCGTAGGTAACATCGGGAATCTCTTCAAGCACGACCTCTTCCACTTCCGATTTCGGAAGCTTCTCCAAAACATAGCCGGAGCGAACGTCATAGAGGAGATGATCGCCGACCGACAGTCGTTCACGCATCAGAGGATCGGCCAGCTCAACAACCCGTTCCTCCTCGGCCCGCAGCGTCACGATCGCACGCGCGTTATCGAGGAGATCCTTGATTCGAACGACTTCTCCCTGAATATCGAATTCGCACGCCTCGATGGCGTTGAGCGCCTCGTTGAGGAGAACCTGTTGTCCTTTTTTAAGATCCCTGACCGAAATATTCGGATGGATGTTCACCTTCATCTTCCGGCCGGCGACGAACACGTTGACAGTGCCGTCCTCGTTCGCGCCGGAGAAAATGGCGTAGCTGGAGGGAGGGGTCGTCAGCTTCTCTACTTCTTTCTTGAGCGCCTCGATCTGATTTTTCGCTTCGACGAGGGTCGCCGCGAGCTTTTCATTTTGCTTGAAGGCTTGCTCAAGTTGGGTACGCGACTGTCGAAGCTCTTTTAATTCTTGCTCCATCGAGGCCACTTGAACGAGCAGCTTTTCGATCTCCCGCTCGTACTCGATAATCTTGGTCTCCGAATCGCCCCCGCCAAATTGCTCAGAAAGTTTTTTCATCGTATTTTTGAATGGATTTGACTTCCCCTGGTTCTTTTTTGAGTCACCCATCAACGCTCCTCTCACACTCCGAGATGATGAAGGTTATTTCCCTCTTCTCTCAGGAGCTAATTTTATCATCTCTTCCTGGGACGGTCAACTACACGAGGGAAATCGGGAGTAGTCATCACGATACAAAGACGCAGTCGCAACACGAATTTGGGAAAGAACCATCGACGGGCCACGCTCTCGAAACGCGTTTACCGCTTACACGCCTCGAAATCTCTTGATCTCGTCGATGAGCTGTTTGCACTCTTGAAAAACATCGGGCGATGAAAGAATCGCCGAAACGAGAGCGACCCCATCGGCCCCTGCATCGAGCACCTCCTTTAATTTTGAGCGATTCACCCCGCCGATTGCAAGGAGTGGAATCGTCGTGGATCTTCGCACCTTGCTGAAAAGATCGATTCCGAGAGGAAGACCATAAGCACGCTTCGATGGAGTCTCATACACCGGCCCGAGGACGGCGAAATCGGCTCCTTCCCACTCCGCCCGTTGTACCTCCTCCAACGAGTGACAAGAGACCCCGATCAATTTGCTCCCTCCCAAGATCTCTCTAGCAACCGCCGCCGGAAGCCCCGAAGAAGGAAGATGCACCCCCTCTGCATCGAGGGCCAAGCAGAGATCAACGCGATCGTTCACGAAAAACTGCATTCCGCATTGCTTGGCAATCGAACGAAGCTCGGAGGCAAGCTGAAGCTGCTCACGGAGAGAAAGATCCTTCTCACGAAACTGCACCGCCGTAATGCCGGCCCGGCCCGCCTCCGCAATCACGTGGGACAAGGGCCGACCGAGCGTCTTGGTTCGATCGCTGATCAGGTAGACTTTAAAATCGATTGAAGGCATACCGACTCAGTGCTGAATCAAAAACAAGGGTACGCCGCAAGAGAGGAGAGAGCCTTACTCGATCATCCCTTCAACAGGACTACTCGCTTGAGCATAGAGCTTCTTCGGAATTCTCCCTGCCAAATAGGCAAGCCGACCGGCGCGAACAGCGTAATTCATCGCTTCAGCCATCTGGATCGGATTCTCCGCGCCGGCGATGGCGGTGTTCATCAAGACGCCGTCGCACCCCAGCTCCATCGCGATCGCGGCGTCCGAAGCCGTTCCGACGCCCGCGTCGACAATGATGGGGACAGAGATCGTTTCCAAGATGATCCTGATGTTGTAAGGGTTTCGAACTCCGAGACCCGATCCGATCGGAGCCGCCAACGGCATCACCACTGCGGCGCCGGCATCTTGCAGCTTCTTCGCCATAATCGGATCGTCATTTGTATAAGGAAGGACGGTGAATCCTTCCTTCACCAGAATTCGGGTCGCTTCCAGAAGCGCTTCGTTATCGGGAAAGAGTGTCTTGGGGTCGCCGATCACTTCCAATTTGACCATATCGGAGATGCCGGCGGTACGGGCAAGCCGGGCCGTTCGAACAGCCTCCTCGGCCGTATAGCAGCCTGCCGTGTTGGGAAGGATCTTATAAACCTTGGGATCGATGTAATCAAGCAGATTTTCTTGGGAGCGGTCTAGAATATTGACGCGCCGAACCGCCACGGTCACGCAATCGGCCCCGGACGCTTCAATGGCTTTCTTGGTCTCTTCAAAAGAGGCATACTTTCCGGTTCCCACGATCAGACGAGAACGGAACTCGATCTTTCCTACGACCAAAGGTCGGTCTACCGGCATGAACTTCCCCCTCCCACAAAACCGATGATCTCAATCTGGTCCCCGTCATTTAGGGAAACCTGACTGTACTGCTGACGATGAATTACATTCAAATTGACTTCGACTGCAACACGCTCCGGCTGCACCTTAAATCGCTCAAGAAGCTGGGAGAGATTCGTACCCGACGGAACTTCTTGTTCCATTCCATTCACGATGACTTGCATTGGATCCTCGGAACGAGAATATATCCCCTGAACGAGATGAGGAGTGAAGCAAGGACGTTCAGAGCGCGAGAAGAGAGGCCGTCCAGAAGTGCCGATGTCGTTCATAGCCGCTGTAGGATTGGGTTCCAGTATAGTATAGATGCGAAAAAGTTGTCAACGATTTATCTGGATTGAGCCGCGACGGTTATCGATTGTGGGCGAGGGGAACAAAAGGAGAGTGGCCGAGGACCTGATTGACCTTTTCGACCAGAACAACCGGATCGAACGGCTTCAGCACATAACCGTCCGCTCCCGCGGAAACCGCCGCAGCCCTTGCCTCTTGGTCTGATTTCGCCGTTACGATGATGATCGGAATATGGGAAGTGGAAAGATCTTTTTTCAGTTTACGACAGACTTCCACCCCCCCGATTTTGGGCAGCATCATATCGAGCAGGATCAGGGAGGGTTTATGATGGAGGGCTTTCACCAGAACCGTCTCGCTATCGAGAGAAGTATCAACCGGATAGCCCTCATGTTCGAAGATCAATTTCAATATGTTCAGCGTGTCGGGATGATCTTCTCCGATGAGGATGGTTTTTTCTGTTTTCCCCTGTTTCATGACGACCTCATTCGTTGGGGCCGTTGTCCTTCTGATTTGGCTTTACTGAAACACAGCCCTTCAAATCCGATTTCAACCTTTCAAATTATACGAGACTCTTTGTTTGATTTGCAAGAGCGTCCACTTGGTGAAAAGAAAATCCGAAATGAAGCTTTTGCTTCACATCCAGTCAAGGCGATCGCCCGGCCTCAGGCAAGCCCCTTCCCGGTAGAAGCGATCCGCGGGGATAACCTTCCACGATGCCGCCAAGCAGCACTGATTGACTGAATCACAGCATTAAGATCCGCCTAAAGAGCGTCCCGTCCTTGACGGTATTCCTTTCTTTGCTATACTAGCACGGAAGTATAGACCTTTCCGGAATCAACACCCCTTATTTGGAAAGAAATCATAACATCAACTGGAGGAGAACACATGTTCCTTGCTAGAAAATATTCCGGCCTGATATTCGGCATGATTTTATCCATCTCTTTGCTGGTCACCGGCTGCGGAGGAGGCGGCTCGAGCGGGTCCAGCGGAGGCGACGGAACAACCCCTATCAGCAACGCAAGCCAGGGATCTCAGGCGGCCAGCTCCGGCACGACCGGGGCCCAGGCGGGAACCGGTCTGTCGGATATCGTTTCATCGCTCTCCTCTGCCGCAGGCGGGGGCGCGTTCGGCCTGAGCAAGCCGATGAGCCCTTTCACAAAGCAAAATCCCAAGTACGCTAAAATCGTCGCCATGAACAACAAGGTCGCGCACAGCAAGTCGATGATGAAGGTGGCCAATCGGATGAAAGCGACCAAAGCGAAAGCAAAGGCCTCTTTCGCCGTGACCGCCGTTCCGACCTCCGAGGATCCGTGTACAGATGGGGGCACGGTCACGACCAGCGGATCGTTTGACGATGCGACCGGATCATTCGCTTTGGATCTCAGCTTTTTGGAATGCCGCGAGGGCGGCACCCAAATCAACGGTCCTGTGAGCATGACGGCGACCAGCACCTTCGATGACACGACCCAGGCCGGCAACCTTGTCATGAACATGACGTTGGGGAATGTGAATACCACCTTCTCCATTCAAAACTACGAAGAGATCAATGGGAACCCTTATGCCAACCTCGTCGGCGTTTTGGAATCGACCATGACATTAGGCACCACCATCAATAACACTTCGGCGGGGGTCGGCACCCTCATACTCACGGCCAACGGGGATGCCTCCTTCAACGACTTTTCTCAGACAACCACGATCATCTTTGCCGGCTTCCAAGATACAAGCGCCTTCGATGAAACAGCCGGGACGTTTAGCGATACCCTGAACGGCGCCATTACCGAATCGCACACCGAGCAGGACGGCACCCACACCGCCGCAATCAGCTTTACCAACCTTGCCGTCAGTGTTGCACAAAACACCGCCGGAGAAGCGGTCTCCATCTCAGGAACGGTCTCCGTGAACTTCACGCCGGACACCGATTGCGGGATTGAGGGAACGTTCAGCTTCCAGACGGTCACCGCGCTTCAATATAACACCGGCGACAGCTGCCCGGTGGCGGGACACTTGGTCATCAACAGCAACACCCATATTGAATTCAACAGCGATCAAAGCGTCAACGTGACGGTCGGCAATGAAACATCTCCCTTCGCCAGCTGCCACGATCTCTTGGATATCTGCCAAGTAGAGGACTTCCAGGGGAACAGCACGGAAACCGTCGCGGTGTCGGGTGACACAGCCACCAGCGGCGGCGACATGCTGATTACCTTAACCTGGATGGACGACGGCACCGATCTAAGCGACATGGATCTTCACGTCGGATACTACAGCAATCCACAACCAACCTCCGGGCCAGCCGATGCGGTAGTTGCCTTCCACGACCAGAGCGCCACCTTCGGGACCGCCAGCGCCGTCCTCGACTTCGATGACGTCGATGGCCTCGGTCCGGAACATGTGACGGTCAGCAGCCTGCCGGACGGCCGATATGTGATCGCAGTGAACAGC
>SCUR01000554.1 GCA_004297235.1 Candidatus Manganitrophaceae bacterium
CTTTCATCTTTTCAATGAGGGCCGTCCGTTGCTCCATCGCTGTCTTCTGCTGTATGGCGTCTTCCGGAGTCAATGCCGCTTGTGTCGCGGTCGCCGATCTAGAAAGGACCTGTTTTTGAAGGCGTTCAATCGATTCATCCAATTGGGCCTGCTGGAGCTTGCGCACCGACTCTCTGGTAAACAAAGCTCCTTTTAAATAGGCCTTCTCTGTAAACCCTCCGGCTCTCTCGATGAGGCTTGAAAGTCTCTCCCCTTTTTTAATGGTATACGTTCCAGGAAACTTCACTTCTCCAATGATCTCGACCGTCTTATACATTCCCCACTCGGGCACCGCTCTCACAAAGAGATAGTCGTTTTCTTTAAGAACAATGTTCTCGCTCGCGAGACCGGCCAATGCGCTTCCGAGAGCAATTGCTACTTTCTCGACTTTTGGACCTTCGGGAGTCGGGGTGATCCGCGTCAGCTCCGCTTCATTTGAATAGGCGTAATCCTTCAGCCCGCCTGCCATGGAGATTAAATCTTTTATCGTCATCCCGGGGCCGGAAGCATACTCCCCTTCTCTTTGCACCGCGCCGGATAATTTAACGACCTTCTTCTCTTGAACAACCGAGAATACCTTGACGAAATCCCCCGGCAAAATCTTTATCTCTTTTGTCTTTATCTCTTCCAGATTCGATTCGAATGTGACCTGCTGACTGTTATCGACGATGCGACTCACTTGTATTCGACCCTTGAAAGCAATCTCATTGAGGCCACCGGCCATTTCGATGAAGCTTTGAAGTCCCATCTCCCCCTTGAGCTCATAAATTGCGGGGGATCGGACATCACCGGCAATTCCCGCAAGGGGACCGATCGTCGGGATAAAAATCACATCTTCCGGCATCAATCGGATATCCTTGGTCTTGTCCCCCTTTAGAAGGAAGTCATACATATCAAAACGGACCAAGGTTTCTCCGTTTCTCTTCACTTGAATATCCCGCATCGTTCCCGTTTTACTGACGCCCCCCGCGGCGAATAAAGCGTTGATGAGAGTCGACAAGGATGAAAGCGTGTAACTTCCCGGCCTCTGAGCCTTTCCGACAACAAAGACTCGAATTGAGCGAAGCCGACCCAGGCTGACGTTCATCTTTACTTCGGATGCTTTGTAGTAGCGGCTGAGTTCGGTTTCTAAAAAAGTCTTGGCTTGCGAAAAACTGAAACCAGCCAAATGAAGGATGCCGATTTGAGGCAGGCTGATCTTGCCGTCCCGATCAATAATGGCGGGGTACTCCGCATTCACCTTACCCCATAATGCGAGCCTAATTTCATCCCCCGGCCCCAAGAGGTAGTCTGGAGCAACCGGAACAACATCGACCGGAGCAAAACCGTGTGGAGATTGTTGAAACAGGTCATAACCGAACTGAGTGATTGCGGTTGGGATCTTGTCGGGACTCTTTCCCTGAATATATGCTTCAAACGCCGATAGTTTTTTTTCTCCGAGTGCCGCAGGCTCCCCTTTGGTAGGGTGTTCAAGTTGGCTTTCCCGAGTCCTCTCCTCTGTTGGTTGCTGATTTTGAGGCGGCATTGGCTGTTGCTGTAACAAATCTTTTCCCTTTTTCATCTGATCAAAACTAAGCGATTCAGGCGAGATTGAAGATATGCTGGGGTTTTGAGGAAAAGAGGGAAACTCTTGAGCAAAAGAGATCGAAAAAAATAAGACCATCTGCACGACAACGGCTACGATCATTGATCCTCGATATGATGAATCATTAAAGATTGGTCTATGTTGAAGAGGAAAATTCATATATACCGCATAAGAAAATAAGATCTGTCCCTGGTGGAAAGAACCTTGCTAATTTTGGGTGTGATCAATGAATTCAAAGGCAAAAGTAAAGCGAACCGTTCAGCTTGATGTATTTCCCCCTAATACATCTGTTCTTTATAAAAATTCTTACTTTTGCAAATGTGATGATGAATCGTCTGCTGGGATATATCAAATTGATGAAGTGAAAAAAAGTATAGCCCAGCTTTTCATTTTGTCAAGTTTCTGACAGTGAGACATCCTATATCAGTTTTACTTGGTATATTGAGTATATTCAAAGTGGTTTTCAGTCCGGCGAGAATGACCTCGGAAAGTCTTCATCATGAGTGAATGAGGCAAATCGGGTGGAGATCGTTGATTTTAAATTGAAGTGGAATCTTTTCGAAGTTTAAACGAAGAGGCTCGCATAGCGTCTCTTTTTTGACGGTTATCGCATTCTCGCACGATTGGCCGTTGGCCGTCTGACTCGAATAGAACTCGTCAAAGGTTAACCGCTCTTCTCAATCTTAGCGGATCTCTGTTCACCGACGCTTTCATTTTCATCGTTCTCTAAAAGTTCCAAGCCGCCGTCAATATCCCATACAAATTCGTTTCATTCACCGGCAGCAGGTTTAAATTCTCAATCTGTTCATCAATCAGCCGCGCCGAATAAGCAGTTCCCGTTCCACTTAAATAAGTGAGATCCCCTCCCCATCGACGCATCCTCTCCTGGATAGGCGACGAGAGATGACGACGCTCCAATTCAAAATCAACTCCGGCGACCCATCGCATGGATAAAGGCAATTCAGTTCGGATATAAAGATCTTTCGCGTCGCTTCCCATATGATGTCCGATGATATCCCCTCGATAGGTATAGCCGGAGGTATAAAGGGTATGTGTGTACCAGACGTCTGCAAACCCGCCGACATGATTATTGGCATATTCGATGATCAATCGTTTACGCTCGTGCACCCATTCGACGCCGCCTAAGAAAGCCGGCTTGGTCGGACGGAAACGGGCCTCATCCTCTCCGCCATACTCGCCGTAGAGCTCCACAACATGACCCGGCAGGATCTGGCCGAGCGGCGGCCGCCAGCGCAGATCGAAGCCGGCCACCTCATTCACTTCAAACTTGCCCGCCTCATTTGGCTTGCTGAAATATCGTCCTACAAAGTCGACCAGCGTGAGCCCGGGTCGCCCCTCCCCGCCGAACATCGTCACGCGGCTGAAACCGATCATCAAGTCCTCTCTCGGACGATAGACGAACCGAAGCCCCAACAAGCGGGGATGCGGAAAATCTCGGTGCTCTTCGAGCCGAGTTAAGAATCCCTCAATCTCAAATCGACCCAATGGCGCCAAAAATCCAGGGAGAGAAAAAGGAGCCGCGGTCCCAATCTGGACGAGATCAAACGGAAAGGCATTGTTGGAGAGAAGGAGCGCGCCGTGACGGCCCGGCCCCCACCAGAGGGAGTCCCGTCCAATCTTGATGGCGACATTTCCCAACTCGAAACGAAGATAAGCTTTGCGAAAGAAGAGGTCCCTTCCCTCACGCGGCGTCACCTGAACCGGCATCAGAACGGCGGAAAAAGCGTCTCCGACTGAAAGTTTTGAATAAAGCGATGTTTGAAGATTGAAACCATCAAAAATTTGATCTCCCCAGTGATTCTCACGAAGGCGGCTCTCCTCTTTCTCTAAATCGACCCAGGCGAACTCCACGTTCAGGCTGTTCTGAATTTCAATCGCGTCGGAGTGCGAAGAAGATGAGAAGAGGAAAAGCAGGATTACGATCAGATCCAAAATACGTTTCTTCAGCAGATCTGCCGTCGGATCAGAATGCGATTTTATAATCGACCCTCCCTCGATTGGGTGCACATCCCATCCTTTCGATAATGAAATAACCATCACAGTATAGTCGATGATTCAAAAATTGTAATTGCACACTGTTTTTAGAATGACGACTACTCTCGATCTGCACTGCAAATTTCTGCGAAAATTTTGCAACGGATTGTTGTGTCATTCTCGAAAGCATCCGTTGATCGCTTGCTTTTTAAAGGTATAGGTGTTGCACACTCCAACACTGCGACCGCGGCTTCTTTGTATCCGCTTGTCTTCAATCATTCGCTCGGTGAAGAGATGGGTCATGACGGCGATCGATCCAACCAGAGGACTCCCACCGGCCCTCTTCTTCGGCCGGCCCCCCTTTTATTGATTTTCTTTTCGGTTCTCTTTCTCCTGGCCGGATGCTTCCGATTCAGACCTTCGGAGGGAGGGGGCCAAACCTCTTTTCACCCTCCGAGAAAGATCTCTCCTTCCAACATTGCCCTCCCGAACGGGTATCGTATCGAGCCGGTCGCCACCGAGCTGACCTTTCCAACCGGCGTCACGTTCGACGCGGACGGCCGGATCTATGTGGTGGAGTCGGGCTACTCCTACGGCGAGGTCTGGACCACTCCCCGCCTGCTGCGGATCGACCCCGGCGGGGGACTCACCGTGATCGCTTCGGGCGAGAAGAACGGTCCTTGGAACGGCGCGGTCTACCATCAAGGGGCCTTTTATGTCGCAGAAGGAGGAGAGCTCCTCGGGGGACGCATTCTGAAAATCACACCGGACGGAACGATCACGCCGCTCGTCGAGAATCTTCCAAGCATGGGAGATCACCATACCAACGGCCCGGCCGTCGGCCCGGACGGCTCGATCTACTTTGGACAGGGAACTTATACGAACTCGGGGGTGGTCGGTGAAGACAACTGGAAATTCGGATGGCTGGCCCGCCATCCCGAAGCGGCCGACATTCCCTGCCGCGACGTGACCGTCCAGGGAG
>SCUR01000555.1 GCA_004297235.1 Candidatus Manganitrophaceae bacterium
TTCGATTCGATCGGGAAAACCTGGATTCTCGAGGAGCGCTATCTGGATGCCGTCACCGGCCTTTCCGGAAGCGGTCCGGCCTTCGTCTTCCTGGTGATCGAGGCGATGGCCGACGGGGGGGTGAAGAGCGGGCTCAGCCGCGAGGTCGCCCTCTCGCTGGCCGTGCAGACGGTCCTGGGGGCGGCGCAGATGGCTTTCCAAACGGGAGATCATCCGGCGCGGCTGAAAGATTTTGTCGCCTCCCCGGGGGGAACCACCATCGCCGGCCTTCATCAACTCGAAGAGGGAAAGATCCGGGCGGCGTTCATGTCGGCCGTGGAAGCGGCGACACGACGGTCCGAGGAGCTGGGCAAGGCAAAATAACGTTGCTCGACGGCCGTGAGGATTCGTTCATTCAATCATGAATGAAGGATAAAATAAAAAAGGGTGACTCAATCTCCGGTTGAAGTGGTATATTATTTCTGACCGAGGATCATCCAAAGGATTGCCCTAATCGGGGTGGATAAGGAGAGGGCATGTTCATAGCGGCAAACTTCGTCTCGGCGCTTGCGACCGTTCTCAGTTACCTCCTGGAAATCTATACGTGGGTGATTATCGTTCGAGCGCTGATCTCATGGGTGAATCCAGATCCCTACAATCCGATCGTCCAGTTTCTCTACAAAATTACGGAGCCGGTTCTCCATCCGCTTCGGAAAATGATGCGGACCTACAGCACCGGAATCGACCTTTCCCCGCTCGTGGCGATCTTGATTATTATGTTCTTAAAACAATTCTTGGTCAGCTCTCTTTACGAGCTGGCCAGTCGATTGCGATAGAGAGGTGAACGATGAAATGGACGCCGGTCGATATCCGTCAGATGGCTTTCCCCGTCGGTTTCCGGGGGTATGCTCCGAGCGAGGTCGATTCTTTTTTGGAAAACCTCGCCAATGAGATCGAGGAGATCTTGAAAGAGAACGCCGCCCTTCGGGAGCGGATCGAAGATCAAGGCCAGGCGATTGCGGAATTGAAGAAGACGGAAGGGGCGCTGACGAACACCCTCCTGATGGCGCAGAAGGCGATCGAGGAGATGAAACGGAACGCGCAGAAGGAGGGGGATCTCATCATCCGCCAAGCCGAGCTGCGGGCGGAAGAGATTACCCGGTCGGCGGTCAAAGAGGCGACCCATCTTCAGGGGGAGGTCCTGAATCTGAGACGGCAGCGCGATTTTTTTGTTGAGAAGATCCGGTCATTGATGCAGAATCTCGAAAAAACGTTGCAGTGGGAGGATGAGAAAGCGGATCAACGGGAAGAGGAGGCCTCTCTCTAATTAAAGAAGAGCGCCCGTGGTTCTCTTTCTCGGAAGGCCTGCGGGCCACGCTTGATTGGGTTCAACGGTAGAAAAGAAGAGTTTCAGTTCGGACGGATGGAATTTCATCCACCTTCACCTTTGCCAAGGAGGAGTGATGAGTTACTACGTCTATATCACGCAAGTCGATAACTGTTTTGTCGCCGATGTTCCGGCCCTTCCGGGATGCCGCACGTTCGGACGGAGCGAAGCGGAGGTTCTCGAGAATATTCGGGATGTCGTTCGAGGGTATCTTCAAAGCCTGCGAAAGAGAAATCGCACGGCGCCGAAGGTCAAGGTTGTCAAGCTTTCCGATCACCTTCCTTTCTCTCGGGGCGCCGCATCGGGTCGGTCGGTATTGAACGTCACTTCAAAAAATGGAATCGCCGTTCCGCCCCTATAAATCGGGGGCGCTCCTCCACCTCCGTGTGACGCCGAATGCATCCCGGGACAGTGTCGAAAGTTGCCTGGAAGGGATGCTTCGGTTAAAATTGAGGGCGATCCCGGCGGAGGGGGCCGCGAATGCGGCCTGCATCCGGTTTTTGTCTAAGTTGTTTGACCTCCCAAAATCCCGGCTCGAAATGGTCCGTGGGGAGAAATCGCGAGAAAAATGGGTTTGGTTTAAAGAAGTCGATCCGTCGGTTCTGATTCAGCAACTCAGCAAGATCTTATCGGAGTAAACGTGGGACACGTAGGGCGTCGGTGGGGGTGGGTGACCGGGCTGGTGGTGTTCGGCCTTGTCTTTGTTCTTTTTCTGGAAGGCTGGGGGTCGGGGGGATTCTGGGAAGATCCGTTGCAGCATACGCCGCTCACCTTGGTGGAAGAGGGAATCCGAATCCGGGGGCCCCTTCCTCCCTTCGATCATACCGAACAGGGAAAGTACGTTTCGCGGTTTGAGAACGGGGTCACCGCCGTTTATACGATCGATACCGCCCTTCAAAACGCGATGGAGAATTACTTCAAAAAGTACCAGGTTCCTTACGGGGTCTTTGTCGCCATGGATCCGAATACTGGCAAGGTTCTCGCCTCCGTCGAATACTCCGCCGTCAACCCCAAGGCGGAGCGGCTTGCTTTCCGGGCAACCTACCCTGCTGCGTCTATTTTTAAGCTGGTGACCGCCTCCGCGGCCCTGGAGGAGAAGAAGGTCCGCCCTGAAACGGAAATTACCTTCCACGGCGGGCTCTACCGGTTGGGACCGAAGAATTGGGTCGACAATCCAAAACGGGACAAGCAGAAAATTTCGGTCGCCGAGGCGCTGGCCAAATCGTGCAACGTGGCGTTCGCGAAGGTCGCCCTTCGTTGGCTCAACGCGCCGACCCTCCTCAGCTATGCAGAACGCTTCCAGTTCAATCGTCCCATCCCCTTCGAGCTCCCGGTTCAGGTCAGCCGGATGGAGATCGACCAGAGCGAGCGGGGTCTCGCGATGAC
>SCUR01000556.1 GCA_004297235.1 Candidatus Manganitrophaceae bacterium
GCGACCAGCTGGGACTCACCCATCCGGGAAGCCTCCTGCCGATCCTCGAAACCGGCGCGCTCGATCCGATCCTGGCGGGACATCTTCACCGGAACTTCCTGACCGAAACCGATCAGCCTGGACGTCGGGATGAAACATTCGCCCCTTCTGCTGGTCATTGCGCGGTATCAGCTGCTTCTTGAAGAAAACGGATGAAGATCGGCGGGGTGACGGTCGTAGAGGAGTCCCAGTCGATCTGATTTTCTCTCGCCGGTAAAATCGTTCGCCGTGGATCTGGGCGGTTGGAGAATTGCAGATGACCCCAAATATCGTGCTTCGGGGTTTTGTGACGAGCGCCGTCGTTACCCTCGCGGTGGGCACGCCGGTGTTCCGTCTTCTTCCCGGCTGGAGCGGGCTCGTCAGCGAGCTCGGTGAGAGCGGAGCATGGACCTTATTAATCGTTTCTCATTTGATTTACAGCCTGGTGATCGGGCTGGCCACCTATCTCTTCTTGACGATTCTTGAAAAGTTCAATTATCAGGGGAGCCTCTTCGGCGCTGGCCTGAGCGCTGCAATCACCGTCACGATCGTCAATGTCGCGACCGTCTGGTACTCGATCGATTTCGGCGGCGCTCTTGTTTTTTCCCTCTGGGTCGCGTGGATGGCGTTGATGGTTCATTTTATTGTTTTCTTGGCGATCACATTGCTTCACAAGCAGCGCCGACCGAAGATGCCGTGAGTTCGATCGGATTTGACTTCGCTTCTTCGGGTCCTTTTTCGACCCGGGCGGATCGGCGCAGACCGTCGATTGTAAATCCTCTCGAATCGCCCCTCTCTCAAACCTTTGCACCTTCCGCCTCCAGACCTTTCTGATCCGTTATGCATCGAGGTATTCCGCGAAAGGAGTAGCCGAAAAGGAGTAACGGATGAGACTGGGGTATTATGGATTCGTGCGCTTCGAGTATGAGAAAATAATAACACGATCAAAGAGGGGAGACCGATCACGTCTCTCGCTCACATATCGGGGTCATGACCGCGGCAGGTCGCGTTGGATCGGCCGGTGGTCTCGAATAAGAAGGAGAGGTAAAAATGAAAAAGAAACTGCTGAAGGGATTTCTGATTTTCGCGGCGATTTCACAGGTCGGTTATGCCGGTTATGTTCTGGCCGTGGACGGACCCGGGGCGCCCCCCCAAAGAATCTCCGGGACGGTGGACAGGGTCGAGGGCGATTCGATCCATATCAGAACGGATGAAGGGGCGATGCAGAGCTATTCCATCAGTAAGAGGATGCGAGACGACGCCCGGGCTTTGAACGAAGGGGACAGAGTGGTGGTGGAGACCGATTGGATGCACCGGACCGTGGATGTCTTTCCGGCGACCGTGCTCCTCTCCAGCCAAACCTATGGATATCGGACGATCATGGGAAGAGTACAGACGTTCAACCCGTCGGATGAGCGGCTTACTCTCGAAACAAGGAGCGGAGAGACGGAGACCTTCACGGTGAGAGGCCCCGCGATTCGGAAGCTGAACTCCATTAAAGAGGGATCGCGCGTCACCGTCGAGATTGATGATCAGAACCGCGTCGTTGACGTGCGCAGAGGGTAACCTTCGCCCCTTCGGGCGAGCACGCGGCGGGGGAGTCGCTCCTCCCCCGCCGGTCGCGAGTTGGTTCTCCGCTTCAGGATGATCAGCCTCCCCCTTTTTCCAGCTTCTGCAGCATCTCCTCGAAGAGCGGGCGGTCCCGAAGACTCATAAAATCATTTCTAAATCGAATCGCCTCGATTTCGACCGAGTCCCCTTCGATCCCCCTTAGGATCAGCGAGAAACGGCTGCCGTCGCTCATCTTGGTGTTGTCCATGTAGGGCAGATCGAAGTAGGAGACGTCGAACTGAAGGCTTCCCTTCAGCAGGCTGCCTTGGAGGACCTCTCCGTCAAAGACATCGTCATAGATGCTGACTTGGACCGTGGCGTACGCTTTGTCCACCGCAACCGGCAGGATCTCCAGAGATTGACGCCGGGTATCCCCCTCGGCGAGGGTGATCGCATCGTTGCTTCCATTGCTCCCCTTCCCGTTATTGCGCTGCTCGTTACAGTGGCCCGGCACGAAACTTTGGAAAGGGGTCGCCCCGTCTCGTTTTCGAAGGGTGGCGAAGTCGTCCCGGTTGTAGAGTCTCACGCAAATCGGCTCCCCTTTATCGATGTTGAAGACAGCGCTGGTGCCGATGTTGTTCAGCATCTTGGCCTGTCGGGAGACGATGTTCTGCGACACACGGACGATCTGGCGCTCTAAATCTTCCCACTTTTTTCGATCGGCCCCACTCTGCGCAGCGACCCGCTTTCGCTCCAACCCCGCATAAACATCTTCAAAAAGAGGCTTCGCATTAAAAAACTCCTGGAAGTTGATCGTCAGGAGCTCCAGGAACATGATCCTTCGTCTAAAGGACTCTTCGTCGGCCTTCACAAAATCTTCTTTCACGGCACCGAGATAACCGGTGAGAAGATTTTGGAACATCGATTGGCGAATATCGGTATCCGATTTCTCCCGCTCCGTCATCGTCCGGACAAACATCTCGGCCTGCCGGTTCTTTTCCGTGTAGGAATTGAGAAAGATCGGAATCAAAACGGCGCTGACGGCGGCGCTGAAGCCGGCCAGAATTTTCGCGAAAGACTCCAATTTTCCCCAAATATCTTTCCGCCTGCTTTCGCTCTCAGCCATGGTGAAACGATCCTTTCCTCAGAGTTGAATGTCTTGCTTCGTCCGATCGGGCCCGACCTTCACCGGAAACTCCCGGCCCCGGATGATCAGGGTGTGCTCTCCCGGCGCGAGCTCGAGGTAATAATCCCCTTTGGGACCGGTCTTGGTTTTCGTCTCCGTCCCTTTCACGGAGATGGTCAGGTTGGCCACGGGCGAGCCTTTGCTATAGACGGTTCCCGATAATTCCGCCGCCCTCGCCGGCGGTAACAACACGACCCAGGACAAGATCAGGACGAGGGAGAAAATCATCTTCTTCATTCTTTCCTCCTTCCAAGTGTCTTTTAAAACGCCGACGCTCAGTGAAGCGGTCCGACTGGGAACGGATTCTATCCGGAAATCAGATCCGACGTCAACAAAGGATCCGACGGCGCGCTTGCGCCCGCCGCTGCCTGGACCGGCCCCTTCGAATAAAGCTCTCTAAGCATCGGGGCCGAATGATTTTCCCATCTTGAACTGAGATGCGTCTCCTGGTTATACTTTGAGGGGGTCATTCAACCCCTTCATGAGGGGTCTTCCTCTTAAACGCGGGATCGTTGAGCCGGCATCTTCTTTCACGGTCACCTCCTCCCTTTCATGCTACCTCGATCGGCCTAGAATTCGCTCGTGAAGAAGGATTATTTCCTCTTGTCAAGAGAGAGCAAGCGGTCGGTTATTGCTCAGGGCGCTTCGTGAACAATATAATTAAAAGGAACAGTGCAGATGTTTACACAAGAGGATTTCGAGCAGCTGATCAAGAACTATAATGAAGATTTTCTCTATCTTTTGATCCGGGCCAGTCAGAACAGCTATGAATGTCTCATTTCGTCCTTTATGATGCTGAAAGACCTTTACAACGCGATTGTCAAATTCCAAGCCTCGGAAAAATATTTCTTTCGAATCCTTCCCTATCCCTTGTCCTTTCGGGCGAACGACGACCTTCTCCGGACGATGGGATTTGACGAGGAGGGGATCCGGAACATCTACGGCTTTCTTGAATTCGTAAAACAAACACAGGGAAAAGAGTTCGAGGAGTGTTTGCAAGACAGTGTCTACAACCTGTGTAAACGTGATCCCGGAGATCAACCATGGCGAATGAGAAACTGAGTGCATTGGTAGAAGGGAACATCGAACAGATCACCGGAATGTGGATGCGGGCGGTGCGGGACGACACGCGGATCGATTCGGACGCAGTTTTATCATCCCTGGAATTACGCGACCATGTTCCGGCGATTCTTGAGGAAATTTGCGCGCTGCTCCGAGCGGATGAAACACCGGACCCCACCAACACGTTGGAAGGACGCGTCAAAGTCTATCTTCGTTTTCAGCAAGGTTATCGCGGGCGGGAGCTGGCGCGCGAAGTCTCGCTGCTCAGAACGGTGATACTCGATTTCCTGGCAGATCGGTGCGGCGCCCCTTCGATGAACGTGAACCTGAAAGCCTATTATCCGACGACGCGGATCATCAACCTGTACATGGATGAAATCCTCATCAACGCGATTTCCGCGTACAGCGAAACGATTTAACCGCTCGAACCGGGCGGCGCCGATGAGCTCCCCGTTTTCCATGAGTCCCCCCTCCCTTCCATGATCGCCCCGCTCGCGGGGCCTCGCAGTCCCTTGGGCGTCCGGGCGGTGCTGACCGCGCGCTTTTTTTCTCAACCTTCGGGATCATTTCCTTTCTCTCATTCGTATTTTGCAAAGCCAACCCCTGTCCCTTAACCCCCTCTCCACCTTCGGAACGATCGCGTTTGCAGAACCGTCCAGCGCTCGCTGAATCGTCGGAACCGGGCGTGCGATGAACGTCGACATCGCAGCTCCTTTCATTGACAACGGTATAATCTATGTTACATTTTTCACAGAATCAGCCGGAAAAGAAGATCCAAGTCACATCCGGTATATCGGATACCCGGATGTCGGGCTCTCGATCTTTGGATTGATCGCGACGGGCTGAACCAACCGAGATGATTGATCCTTTCATATCAATGCAAGGCCCCATCAGCCTATTCCCTTGGACAGGCGGACCGGCCTTCCGGAGCACCGGCCCAGAGATCCTTTTCCGTGATCGTTCCCGACGATCGGCTCACCAGATGAATCGATCGGATCTCTTCGGAGAGATCGAGGCAAAAGATCCTCGCGCTCCGACAGGCCTGTGACGGCCGCCGTGACTTCGGAGTGCATGGAGGAGGAACGTTGGTCATCGATGCCATTGAAATCCTATTGGTCGAAGATAATCCCGACCATGCCGAGCTGACCCGCCGGGCGTTGGAGGACACCCGACTGCTGAACCAAATTTATTGGGTCAAGGATGGACAAGAGGCGCTTGATTTTCTTTTTCGGAAGGGACGCCACGCGCAGGCCGCCCGACCCGGCCTTATCTTGCTCGACATCAATTTGCCGAAGATCAGCGGGATGGAGGTTCTCAAAAAAATTAAGGAGGATGAGGCGCTTCGGGTGATTCCGGTCATTATGCTCACGACCTCCAATCAGGATGAAGAGGCGCTCAGCTGTTACAACTTGGGCGCCAACAGCTTTACCACCAAGCCGGTCAAGTTTCGGGATTTTATGGAGAAGGTGCGATCGTTAAAACTTTTCTGGGTGCTGACGAACAAGACGCTGAAATCGTTTGAAGTGTAAATGCGCAGTGTGAGAAGCGGTCCCTTCCGTTCCGAGCGATTTTTCGAGCGGTTCGTCTTAATTCACTCAATATAAAGACCTCCCTCTGTAGGTCGCCGACCGTTCCGGATGGCTCAAGACGCCGAATCGAAGTAGGAGGCTTCACCCCAGATCCGCTTTTGAACGAGGTCAAACCGGTCAAAGATGCTCCTTCCTCTCAAAGAAAATTCAGTCGATCGGAGCCGGCTCCGGCCCTGTCCGCCTCGGAAGGCGGACGCACCTCCCGTCGGTACAGATTGC
>SCUR01000557.1 GCA_004297235.1 Candidatus Manganitrophaceae bacterium
TAAATGTCTGCGTTATGGAAAGGAGACCCCCTCTTTTGAGGGGATTGATCTTTGGAGGATTATCCCTTAGAGTTAGGGAATTCAAATGGCAAGAAAAAGGGTAGCGATGGTCAGATCGCTACCCTTTACCTCCCTAAACGGTGGTAAGCGCTTTTTTTGTAAGGAGGGTATCCCAGAAGGTGAGATACATTTTCTCTATATCATCTTTGAGGAATGCCTGTCAAGATCCCCTCCTTTAAACATCCCCTGTGAAGCAAGGCTGTTAGTTCGGTATCTGTCATTATTGAGGCAGAATCGCGTCGACTAGGCAATTATTAACTGAATCACCTTGTTAGGAAAGGCAGGCATGGCGAGAGGAATTAGCCGGGAACGGAGGGGGTCAGAACGGTACGGGCTTCGGACCAAGGTCGTCTATGAGCCTTCTGCTGGACTCGATCTTAAAGAAAAGATACATGCGGGCAAGACAATCAATATCAGCAGTGGAGGATTCTGTTTGAAGACAGAAACACCGCTCTCTCAATCGCAGATCATACGGGTCAGTATTCCTGTTCCGAAAGTGAATGCGGTCTCCCCGACGTTGGCAGAAGTTTGCTGGGTAGAGGGGCTCAAGAAGCAAAAGGGGTATTGGGTCGGTCTTCGGTTTCTTCTATAGAGAAAGAAAAAGGGTAGCGATGGCCAGATCGCTACCCTTTCGATTCCTTAAGTAAGGATTGAGCGTCCCATAAGGAGGGGTATCTCCATTGGAGATACAGGTTCTGTATATCACGACTATGAGACCTGTGTCAACATCCCCTCCTCGACGCACCGATTGGGTGAGGGGATTTTTATTTTTATCCTGGAGGGAACGTGGCTGTTGGAAAATATCTGATCATCATCTTGTTGGGAGTTGTTCTGATGGTGAATGGGGCATGTGCCAAACGTCAAAGAGTGATTTCTCAATCCGAAAAGCAACCGGCGGAGATGCAGGACGGGACGGTTCCCGCTTCTGAAGACTATATTTTCGGTTCGGAAGATGTTTTAGAAATTCTGGTTTGGAAAAATGAGGCGCTTTCGAGAACCGTGTCGATCCGTCCGGACGGGAAGATTTCATTGCCGATAGTCGGCGATATTCAGGCCGCCGGTTTGACGGCGACCCAGCTGCGTGATTCGATCAAAGAGCGGTTGCGGGAATTCAAAGAGACCCCCGAGGTTTCTGTGATTGTTCGGGAGGTCAACAGCTTGGCGGTTTTCGTCATGGGCGAGGTTGCCCGTCCCGGCAAACTTCAGCTTCGAAGCGAGACAACGCTCCTTCAAGCGCTCTCTTTATCCGGCGGATTTACGCAATACGCAGATCCGGAGAACATTCTCCTCTTACGAAGAGAAGGGGGAGGGGAGACCCGCATCCGAATTCGCTATAAGGACATTCTCAGCGGCCGAAATCCTGATGGAAATGTTCTTCTCCATCGAGGGGATACGATTTTAGTCCCTTAGTTCCAGTCCACAAAGTGAAAATACAAGGATAAGATCAAAGATGGAAGAGAAAAATCAAGATCTCTCACAGCTTCTGCGTGACTACCTGGCAATGGCCTGGCGTCAAAAGGTTTGGGTTGTTGTCCCGCTCTTCGTGGGGATTTTGATCTCAGGGATTCTCATTGTCAAACTTCCCAAGGTTTACCGATCCAGCACGCTCATCTTGGTGGAAGCGCAGAAAGTTCCGGAAGAGTACGTCAAATCGGCTGTCTCGGGAACGGTGGAAGGACGCCTTTCAACGATCCAGCAGCAGATCATGAGCCGGAGCCTGCTGGAAAAGATCGTCAATAAGTTCGGACTCTACCCGGAAAACTCCGAAAAAGTGATCACGGAAGAGATCATCGGCCGGATGCGCAACAATATCGACGTTAAGACAACGGTGGCGAGAAACAACAATATCGAGGCGTTTTCACTCTCCTTCGAAGGGGAGAACCCGACGATGGTGATGAACGTGACCAACGAGCTCGCCTCTCTCTTCATCGAAGAGAACCTGAAGATACGGGAACAGATGGTCGAAGGGACCACCGAGTTTCTGGACAACGAGTTAAAAAGCTTGAAAGAGACGCTCGAGCTGCAGGAGGCCCGGATCGGCGAGTTCAAGCGGACGCATATGGGAGAGCTCCCGCAGCAGCTGGAGGCGAACCTTCGGTCGCTCGATCGGATTCAGTCAGACCTGCTGGCAACCCAATTGGCCAAGCGAGCGGCGCAAGACCGAAAAATGGTCCTCGAAAAAACAATCGAGTTGACCAAACAGCGGATCGAGGAAACGGCGAAACAGCGGGGAGAAATCGATGACGAGACGCTCCGCCGGTCGGGGATCTCTGTTCCTTCGACAGAAAAGCCTCCCTCTCCTCTCATGCTTAAATTAATTCAACGGAAAGCGGATCTCGCTAATCTGCAGACGGAGTACAAGGAAAATTATCCCGATATCATCATGCTGAAGCGGGAGATTCTCGATCTTGAGGATCAGATTGCTCAAACGGAGATGAACCAGATGGCAACTCTTCCGTCGGGGTCGTCCGAAGGCGATCGGGGGAGGACGCAGACGAGGCTGCCGGCCGGTTTTGAGGCGGAGCGGGCGCATATCGCGGAACTCCAGCGGCAAATCCAGACGATTGAAGTTGAACTCACTACGCTGAAAGATCGGGAGCAAGGACTCGAGAAACAGATTCGGACCTATGACAAGCGGGTAGAAAGCGCGCCGGCGCGTGAGCAGGAGCTCGCTGTTTTGGAACGAGATTATGAAAATACCAAGAAAAACTATCAAGCTCTTTTGGACAAGAAATTAAACGCAAAAATTTCCGAAAATCTTGAGAAGCGGCAAAAAGGGGAGCAATTCCGAATACTCGATCCGGCGAATCTTCCCGAAAGACCTTTCAAACCGGTGCCGATGCGGATTCTCTTCATGGGGATTGCGGGAGGATTGGGGGTGGGGGTTGCACTGGCGTTCATCCGAGAAACCCTTGACGGCTCCATCCGAAGGCCGGAAGAAGTCGAACGGATTACATCGGTTCCGGTCTTGGCCTCTATCCCGGACTTCGACGAGGAATTGAAGATCACCGAAAAATATTTGAGCAAAATTATGGTGGATGATGAGAAGACAAATGGCTAAGCGAGTAATCCCCGATTTTCAGGAGAAAAGGCCCGAGGGGCTGGTCGCCCTTACGCGGAGGGCTTCTCTTGCCTCCGATCGATACCGAATGCTTTTTGCAAAGGTGGATCAACTTTGCCGCACGCCGGAAAAAAAGATGATCGCCCTCACCAGCTCGGTCAAAGGAGAAGGAAAAACAACGACCGCAGCCAATTTGTCGGTGATCTGTGCCCGAGATTTCGGGAAGAGATGCCTGATTGTGGACGGTGATTTTAAGAATCCGACATTGGCAAAAAAGTTCGAAATGGAAGATGAGCTCGGCCTGATTGATGTCATTGAGGGAAAGGTGCAGCTTGGCAATGCACTTAAAAGAGGGCCGGTCGAGAATTTGGCCCTTCTCCCGATGGGACGCCGATCGGGCAAAGAAAATAACATTTGGACGACGGAGGAGATCAAGCACATTCTGACCGAAGTGCGGGCATGGTTTGATTATATCTGGATTGACGCCCCGCCGATTCTCCCTCTCTTTGATATGAGCCTGATTTCTGATTCGGTCGATGGCATTCTCATCGTCGTCCGCGCCGGCGAGGTTCCTGAACAGGTTCTCGCTCAGGCGATCAAGTCGCTCGGCTCTTCCAAGATCATCGGAAGTGTTCTAAATAGGGCGAAGATGGATTGGCCTTCGCGATATTATGAGTATGGGTATTAGCCCGCGTGAAGCGTATTTGAAAGCAGCGTGGTTTTTAACCTTTGATCCTACTTACGGTGGAATATAGACAATGATTCGGATTTTTAATCGTTACCTCCCCATTCGGGATACGGTATACTTCATTTTAGAAAATGCCGCCATTCTTCTCTTTTTAATGTGGTCCACAACCAAGGGAAGCGGGTGGCCCAATTTGATTTTGGTCCCGCTGGTTTTCCAGGTATGCCTCTACTACAATGAGCTGCATCCTTCTTTCCCGCGATTTTCGCTGAAAGAGTTCTGGGTGAAGCATCTCCAAGCGATCTTGCTCGCCGGCGGAATCCTTTTTGCGATTTACTTGATTCTTCCGGGTGAGGTGGCATCGGGTCGTTTCTGGAAGCGTCTCGTTTTGTTCCCATTCATTCTGATCGGACTCCGCCTCGGCTATCAGGCCCTGGTGGCGATGCGGCGATGGGAAACGCCGATTCTCATCATCGGATCGGGACAGGTTGCAACGCTCTTGATGGAAACGCTCATACGGTATCGGAATTTGGGGTATCGACCCATTCAGTTTAAATGGGACTTGGGTGCGCCGGATAAGCTGGGAGAGGAGTGGGAAAAGCTCGGAGATATTCTGGGTGTGAATCAGGTTCGTAAGGTCGTGATCGCATTGAATGACCGGCGAAGGCAGCTTCCCGTCGAAGCCCTCCTGAACCTCCGGGTGCAAGGGGTCGAGGTGGTGGAAGGGGTTTCTTTTTATGAGCAAATTTCGGGTAAGATTTTGGTCAGACCCCTTCGGCCCAGCAGTTTGATCTTCAGCGAAGGATTCAATCGGATGAGCATTATGCGCGTGGCAAAGCGCGCCCTGGATATCCTTCTCGCCTCGATCGGACTGATTCTCTCCCTGCCGATCTTTTTGATCCTCGGGATGTTGA
Organism: Candidatus Manganitrophaceae bacterium; assembly: GCA_004297235.1. Lineage (GTDB taxonomy): Bacteria > Nitrospirota > Nitrospiria > SBBL01 > Manganitrophaceae > Manganitrophus. The sequence continues at coordinate 4,721 of SCUR01000557.1, forward strand.
TCAAGTTGGATTCGAGGGGACCGATCTTCTATCGCCAAGAACGGGTCGGGGAGAAGGGGAAGACCTTCATGGTGATTAAATTCCGCTCGATGCGCCAAGATGCGGAGCGGGCAACCGGGCCGGTCTGGGCGAGTGAAAACGACCCTCGTGTGACGCGGCTGGGGAGAATGATGCGCTTGCTCCGCCTCGATGAGATTCCGCAGATGATCAATGTTTTGAAAGGGGAGATGAGCTTCGTGGGGCCGCGGCCCGAAAGACCGGTCTTCGTGGATCAGCTTCGGAAAAAGATTCCCTACTATGATCTCCGGTTCACCGTCAAACCCGGTCTGACCGGCTGGGCCCAAATTAAATACCAGTATGGATCGACCGAGGAAGATGCCTTGGAAAAGCTCCAGTATGACCTCTACTACATCAAGCATCTCTCTCCCTTCTTTGATATGACCATCGTGATGGAAACGGTTCAGGTCATCTTGGGGGGGAAGGGGGCGCGATGAAGGGATACGGGTGTCCGGGGCTGCGAACCTCAGGGCGGAGAACGGTTTGAGGGAGCACAACACCCAACCTGTCCTCTTCCGGAAAGTCTGGAGAGGGTGGGTCCGATCGGCTGCCTCGATTGTCGCTCTCCTCATCGCGCTTCAGGAAAACGCGGCGGCATTCGTTACTTTTTCCCCGTCCCTCGTTCTCTCAGAAAGATACAGCGACAATTTTTTCTTTACAGAGATCGAGAGTTTTCGGGAAAGTGAGTTTACAACCATGGTGGGACCCCAATTGACATTGGCCGCCGAGGGCCGGAATTGGAATCTGTCCACAAGGTATCAAGGGACCGTGGAGTTGAATCGCCGCCATCCGGAAGAGAACCAGTATGGCCAGACGCTTGCCATGGACCTCCATCTTCCATTTATTTCAGAGCAGCTTAGGGGGCTCGATCTGCGCATCACGGAGAGCATCGCATATGTGCCTGAGCTTCCCGCTTTTTCTTTTCGGCAAAGCGGGGATCCACTTCCGCCCGAGGCGAATCAGGGGATTCAAGTCGGCCGAACCAACACTTTCCGGAATCATGCCGGAGTGACCCTCGGTTATGGATGGACGACTCGTTTCAGCACGGCGCTCTCTTATTCCTATCTGAGCAATTGGTATCGAGGAGGAACGCTGGAGGATTTTGTTGTTCATGACGGGGGTCTGAGCGGAATCTATCAGGCATCGCGGCGGATGCAATGGTCGGTCTCTTACGCGACCACGTTGACCAATTATAAGCGGGCAAATTCAGTAGTGACTCATCAAGTAAATATCGGGGAGATCTATCAGGTCAGTCCGACCTTTACAATAAACGTGGGGACAGGCGTTGCAATCGTTCCGAGCGATTCGACACAGTGGACGGTGAGCGCGGGGATACGGAAAACGGGGCGCGATGGAAACGCCTCGCTTCAATACGGACGCGGAATCGGAACCGGCGGAGGGGTCACCACGACGGCCACCCTGAGCCAAAGTCTGACGGCCCAAGCCGAGCGAACTCTTGGGAGGTCCGTCTCGGCCTCTTTTCGTCTCGGCTATGGTATCAACGAACCTCTTTCCGGACCTCCACTGAGAATTTCCACCCAGGAGATCGGGACGGGAATACAGATGAACCTCCTCTCCTGGCTGAACGGAGGGGTGAATTATTCTTATACGAACCAGCGGACGGATGGGGGACCGGTCGACCGCGATTCCCGAAGGAACGTGGTGATGGTGACCCTGACGGCCGCATCGCTCCCGTTGAGGATCATGCAATGAAAATAGAAGCCCGGCTGAAGACAAATGAGAGCAAGGTGATGCTGAACGCGCTGACGATCGACGTTGAAGATTACTATCAGGTTTCCGGTTTTGAGTCCCACATTCGTTTTGAACAGTGGCCCGATTACGAGAGTCGCGTTGTTGGAAACACCTGGCGTCTTCTGGAGATGCTCCATTTTCATCGGGTGAAGGCGACTTTTTTCGTCCTCGGTTGGATTGCAGAGCGCTATCCGCAGGTGGTCCTTGCCATTCACAAGGAGGGACACGAGATCGCCTCGCACGGCTACCGGCACCGACTCCTCTACAACATGAGCCGCGAGGAATTCCGGCAGGATACCGAACGGTCGAAAGGGCTTTTGGAAGACCTCTGCGGGGTGCCGGTTGTCGGCTATCGTGCGCCGAGCTACTCGATCATTCAGGAAACCCTCTGGAGCATCGATATCTTGCGCGATCTGGGATTTGAATACGATTCGAGTATTTTCCCCATCCATCACGATCGCTATGGCATCCCCCACGCTTCCCGTTTTCCTTATTTTCATTCTCTTTCGGAAGGGCGGAAGCTTTTGGAGTTTCCCTTGTCTACGATCCGGCTCTTTGGCCGGAATGTGCCGGTCGCCGGAGGGGGGTACCTTCGTCTTTTTCCATACGCGTTCATCCGTTGGGGAATCCGCCGGATCAATGAACAAGAGCAAAAGCCGGCCATTGTCTATCTTCATCCTTGGGAGATCGATCCGGGCCAGCCGAGAATCCATGGAAGCCGGCTCTCTCGTTTCCGGCATTACGTGAATTTGGATAAGACGGAATCTCGTCTTCGACGACTGCTCCAAGATTTTCGGTTCGTCCCCCTTCGGTCTTTGGGGGAGACGATGACGAACGGCCATCGGCCCGTCAAGGGGCTGGTCCGGCAGAACGTCTGATTCGAAAATAGGTGATAGAATGAATAATGACTCCGATTATGTGGATCTGTTCGAAAAGGCTGTTCATGGAGCAAGCCCCGAGTTCTTATCGTGAGTAAACCGATGCATGAAAGTTATTCAGTGATTACGAATAGGTACAGATCGATCTTCCCTTTTCTCTCAAGGGTCGGTGGTCGCACAAAAGGGCGTGCGCTGATCCTGGGAGGCCTTGTTATTTTGGCCTTTCTTTTCACCTATATGAATGTTTTTATCTCTCTCGTGGACCAGTGGTGGTCGAATGACATGTATTACCACGCCTTTTTTATTCCTTGTATCAGTCTCTATCTCATTTGGGCGCGGCGGCACAAACTCGCACAGCTTCACGCTCAACCCAACTATATCGGCGGGCTTCTCATATTAGGCGCCGGGTTTTTAATGCTTCTGCTCGGTCATGCCGGCAGTGTGCAATTGATCCAAGAACTCTCGCTCATCCCCACCGTGGCGGGAGTCGTTCTTCTGATCTTTGGGACCCGCTTTTTTCTGGTGCTCTGTTTTCCCATCGCTTATCTCCTTTTTATGATTCCTTTTTGGGAATATATCACTGATCGGCTCCATTGGCCCTTCCAGATATTCTCAGCCACGCTCGGTGCAAGGCTGCTCCAGTTGGTCGGAATTCCTGTGCACCAAGAATCCATTTACATCGAATTGCCGAGAATCATTCTTGAGGTCGCAGAAGGATGCAGCGGGGTGAACTATTTGATCGCGGTCATGGCGCTCGGTATTCCCTTGGCCTATTTATTTCTCGATGGATGGCGGCGGAGAACCGCGCTTGTTTGTTTCGCCGTCGGCGTGGCGATGTTTTCAAATGTTCTCCGGGTCTTTTTTGTGGGGCTGCTGACCTATTACGGCATTGGCGGAGACATTCATGGTCCCTATCATGTTCTCCAAGGGCTGTTTGTATCCGTCATCGGCTACGGAGCCATTTTCGGGGGGTTGCAGGTGTTGGCCCGGCGCTCTTCTGGCACGGCGTTCGAAGAGGCTAAAAGACCGCTTGGGAGTACGACCCATCAGGATGCTCCCATTGGACAGAATAAGAAAGCTCGTTTTGCGGCTCTCTTGGTCTCTGGGTTAATGCTGGTCGTTGGAGTCTATTTACACACCCTCTCAA
>SCUR01000558.1 GCA_004297235.1 Candidatus Manganitrophaceae bacterium
GGCTCCTCCCGCCGCTCCGGCTCCTCGAAGCCGGTGGCGATCACGGTCACCTTGATTTCATCGGTCAGCGCCTCGGAGATTACCGACCCGAAGATGATGTTGGCGTCGGGATCGACCGTCTTCTGAATAATCGAGGAGGCCTCGTCGACTTCTCCGAGCGAGAGGTCGAGGCCGCCGGTGATGTTGATCAACACGCCGCGGGCCCCCTCGATCGAGCTGTCTTCGAGCAGGGGGCTGGAGATCGCCTTCTGCGCCGCTTCGATCGCCCGGTTCTCCCCCTTGGAAACCCCCATTCCCATCACGGCGCGGCCGGTGTGCGACATGATCGTCCGGACATCGGCAAAGTCGACGTTGACCAAGCCGGGGGTCGTGATCAGATCGGAGATTCCCTGGACCGCCTGCCGGAGGATATCATCGACCACCAGGAAGGAAGCCCGGAGCGGAGTCCCTTTCTCGACGACATTCAACAGGCGCTGATTCGGGATGATGATCACGGTATGGCAAGCCCGCTTCATCTCGTTGACCCCTTCCTCGGCCTGATGGGTCCGCTTGGCCCCTTCGAATTGGAACGGCTTCGTCACCACGCCGACCGTCAGCGCCCCCATCTCTTTCGCGATGTTGGCGATGATCGGCGCGGCGCCGGTGCCGGTCCCGCCCCCCATGCCGGCGGTGACGAAGACCATATCGGCCCCCGCGAGCATCTCCCGGATCTGGTCGACCGCTTCCAAAGCCGACTCTCGACCGATCTGCGGCTTCGCCCCGGCCCCCAGGCCCCGCGTCAGCTTGGTGCCGAGCTGGATCTTGTTCGGCGCCGGATTCATCTGCAGCGCCTGGATATCGGTGTTCGCCGCAACGAAATCAACCCCCTGAAGGCCGCAATGGATCATGCTGTTGACCGCATTACACCCCCCCCCTCCGACACCGACGACTTTGATCCGCGCCGATGTTGACTCTTGTTCCTCCTCATCAAAGAGAAACATTCAGACCTCCCTCTTTTTAGGCGCCTCACGGGGCGCCGATCCTTGTTAAAAGAACTCCTTCACCCAGCTCTTCATTTGGTTCTTAATCCGTTGGAACAGCTGACCCTTTCCGGCCCTTCGATGATCTTCTTTCTCTTGATTTCGAAACGCATAGAGGATGAGTCCCGCGCCGGTGGCGTACATCGGGCTTCCGACCACGTCGATGAGTCCCCCCATTCCGGAGGGAACCCCCCGGCGCACCGGAAGACCGAGCACCCGCTCGGCCACCTCGACCATCCCGTTTAAGCAAGAGGTCCCCCCCGTAATGACCACGCCGGAGGCGACCCGATCTTCAAAACCCATCCGTTCGATTTCGCGCGCGACCAGCATGAAGATCTCTTCGGCCCGCGGCTCAATGATCTCCGAGAGAAGCTGGCGGGAGAGAACCCGCGGCGGACGGCCGCCGACGCTCGGCACCTCGATCGTCTCATTGTCTTTCACCATTTCCGTGGAGGCGCATCCGTATTTGACCTTGATCTTCTCCGCATCGGCCGGCGGGGTCCGAAGGCCGATGGCGATGTCGTTGGTAAAGTGGGTTCCCCCCACCGCCAAGACCGCCGTATGGCGCACGCTCCCTTCGATATAGGTGGCGATGTCGGTCGTCCCCCCGCCGATGTCGACCATCACCACGCCGAGCTCTTTCTCCTCGGGGGTGAGGACCGCCTCGCTGGAGGCGAGCGGCTGCAGGATCATCTCCACCATCTCCAGCCCCGCGCGATTGATGCTCTTCACGATATTTTGCGCCGAGGTGACCAGCCCGGTGATGATGTGCACCTCCGCCTCCAGCCGCACCCCCGACATGCCGAGCGGATCTTTGATCCCATCCTGGCTGTCGACGATGAACTCCTGCGGAAGGACATGGAGGATCTCCCGGTCCATCGGGATGGCGACCGCTTTCGCCGCGTCGACCACCCGGGCGATATCGGCTCGCGTCACCTCGTGATCTTTGACGGCGATGACCCCGCGGCTGTTGAGCCCCTTGATGTGGCCGCCGGCGATGCCGGTGTAGACCGAGTTGATCTCGACCCCCGCCATCAGCTCGGCCTCTTCGACCGCCCGTTTGATCGACTCCACCGTGCTTTCGATGTTGACCACCATCCCTTTCTTGAGCCCCTTCGAGGGATGGGTCCCGATCCCGATGATGTCGATCCGCTTCTCATCGATGACCTCGCCGACAATGGCGCAGATCTTCGTCGTTCCGACATCGAGTCCGACCAGAATATTTTCACGCTTCGCCAAGAGTTCCTCCTTGAGAGGGTCGTTGAAGACCCTCTTCCCGCTCCGGCCCACCGGTCGAAGCGGCTGTCTCTGTTTAGAACTGAGTCCCTCGCCGGTCTTCCTTCATTCCCGGCCACGCCAGGACCACACCGGCTCCGCGCCGCGGCGGTGTAAAGCCGCCCCGCACAATGACCTTTCGCTCAAAGCGCAGATCGATCTCCCGATCGGTGAGTTCCCGCCGCTCGAGATCCTCTTTAATTTCAAGAAATCGCTCCCAGCGCTCGGCATACCCCCCCTCGCCGAAATGGAGCACCCCCTCCGGGAAGTGGACGACCAAATCCTCCGGATCGGCCAGATCGATCAGAAAGAGGGAGGGCTCGATGCTCTCTTTTTCCAACGTGCGCGAAAGGAGCGAAGCCAGTTCAAGTCCTTTGGCGTAAGAAGCCGGATTGTAGTGAATAACGCGGGGCAACTTCCCGGCGGCCTTCCCATCGCCTAGGCGATCGGACGCCTCGCCGACCCGTTCTAGAATCTCTCCCGCTTCATCCCGCAGAAGGGGACCTTGCGCCGATTCCACCTCCACCACCGCCGGGACTCGTTCGACCACGATGATATTCAGGCGATCGGGAAAATCCTTTCGGACGACCGCCTGCTTGACCCACGGATTGGCTTGAAGCGCTCCCTGAATCTGAGCGATGTCGACCCGAAAAATATTCCGACCCACGACCGGCCGAAACCGGGCGGACATCTCCGTTTCATTGAGATGATGAAGCCCGGCCCACCGGATCTCTCGAACCTGAAAAACGGGAGCGCTCGTCAGCCGCTGTCCGCCGACGTAGAGCGCGAAGAGGCTTCCCCCGAGCAGGACCGACCAGAAAGTCGGGCGAAGCCAGCCGATCCATCTCGCCCAGGAGAGCCGGCTCCTTCTCTTTTTATTCCGTTGAATCGCAATCGCCTTCATTTGAACCATCCACCGGTCTCGGGCGCGCCCGCCGCGCCCTACTTTTCTAATGAAGCCGTTTCTAAAATTCGTTCGACCAGCCTATCGAAATCGATTCCAACCCCCCGGGCGATCTCCGGCAAAAGGCTCGTCTCCGTCATCCCCGGCAGCGTGTTCACCTCAAGAACATAAGGTTGCTTCTGCGGATCGACCAGTAGGTCGACCCGGCTGTAGCCGGTGCATCCCAACACCTGGTGCGCTTTCAGCCCCCAGTCGAGCACCTTTTTATAAACATCCTGCGGAACGGGCGCCGGAAAGATATGCTCCGACATTCCCGGAACGTACTTGGCAGTGTAGTCGTAGAACTTCGTCTTCGGACGGATCTCGATCGCGCCGAGCGCCTCACTTCCCAAGATCCCGACCTGGACCTCCATCCCGGCGATGTACTTCTCGATCAATATCCGGGGACCGTACTCAAAGGCCTCCTTCAAGGCGGAGTCGATCTCACCGCTCTCCGATACGATGGTGACCCCTACGCTGGAGCCTTCCATCGCCGGCTTGACGACCATCGGGAAATCGAACGGAAGACGATCGGGACGGAACGAAGCGCGTTCCCCCTCTGTCAGGACCTGATAGGGGGGAACCGGAATCCCGTGCGATTGGAAGAGATCGTGCGAGGCGATCTTATCCATCCCGAGCGCGCTCGCCAGAACCCCGGAGCCGGTGTAGGGAATCCGCATCACCTCCAGCATCCCCTGGACCGCCCCGTCTTCCCCGTAGCGCCCATGCAACGCGATGAAGGCGACCTCGATCCGCTCCGTCCGGAGAAGCTGCGCCACCTCGGAGTCGACATCGACCGGAACGGCGCTGTAACCCAGCCGCTGGAGAGAGGCGGCGATCGCCCGGCCGCTCTTGAGCGACACCTCCCGCTCCGCCGACATCCCTCCCATGAGGACCCCAATCCGCTTTCCGAGAAACTGCTCTAAGGCCATTTAAAACCTAAGTGACGTGAGGGGTGAGGGATAAGGGGTAAGGTCAAAAGATTTAATCTTTTTCGCCTCACGCCTAACGCTTCACGCCTCACGTGTTTTATCCTTGCCAACGACTTTCGCTTCCAGTTCCAAATCGATTCCGTGCTGCTCCTTGACCCGTGTCCGCATCTCCTCGATCAGAGCGAGCACCTCGGCGGCTTTTGCATTTCCGAGGTTGATAATGAAGTTGCCGTGCAGCTCCGAGATCTGGGCATCGCCGATCCGGAACCCCTTGAGGCCGACCGATTCGACCAGTCGGCCGGCATGATCCCCCTGCGGATTCGTAAAGACCGAGCCGACATTCGGAAAAGAAAGCGGTTGGGTCTCCCGCCGCCGCTTCAGAAGCCGCTTCAGTTTTTGCTCGACCTCCGCAGGCGCGGCCGGCGTCAGCCGAAAGGAGGCGGAGGTCACGATCCCCTTGGGAAGGGCCGCGGTCCGGTAGCCAAATGAGATCGCCTCCTTCGGCAGGGTCCGTACCTTGGCCTCTTCATCGACGAGGGTGACGGAGCTCAAAACCGACGCCGTCTCCTCCCCCGGAATCCCGGCATTCATCGCCACCGCTCCGCCGACCGTCCCCGGAATCCCGGCGGCAAACTCAAGCCCGGAAAGGCCGCGGGCCATCGCTTCTGTTGAAAGCTTCGGATACGACACCCCCGCGTCGGCGAGAAGCGTATCCGGCTCCTGGAAGGTGAACCGGCTCAAATGCTTCAAGTGAACGACGACCCCCGGAATGCCGCCGTCCCGCACAATAAGATTGCTCCCCCCGCCGAGGATGAAATAAGGAAGCCGGTGTTGCCCGATCCGCTCCATCAACAGCACAACCTCTGCGGATGACCTCGGGAAGACCATCGCCTCGGCCGGGCCTCCGATCTTCAGCGACGTGTACGGCGCCATCGGCTCATCGAAGCGAACCTCTCCCGGATATCCGTTCAGCGCCTCCTTTAGTGTTTCCGATCCGCTTTCCACTGGTTGTGTCTTCACCATTGAGGTCCAAGTAACGTGAGGCGTGAGGGGTGAAGCGTGAGGGGTAAAAGATGTAGAGATTTTGAATTCACCCCTTACGCCTCACGCCTCACGTCATTTAAGAACTCCCTACCTATTTTCCAAATATCGCCGGCACCGAGGGTGATCACCATCATTCCCGGCTTCACCTTCTCTTGAATGGCAGCGACCATCTCGGCGCGATCACGGAGGTAGGTTACGTCCGGATGGCCGCTCGCCGCCACCGCCTGGTAGAGCCGCTCGCCGTCGATGCCGGGAATCGGCGGCTCGCCGGCGGCGTAGATATCGGTGAGGATCAGGTGGTCGGCCTCGGCAAACGATTCCGCCAGGTCATCCAACAGATCTCGGGTGCGGGTATACCGATGCGGCTGAAAGAGGACGACCAGCTCGCATCCCCATCCCCGCTTCGCCGCCGCCAGGGTCGCCCGGATCTCGGTCGGGTGGTGCCCGTAGTCGTCGATCACCCAAACGCCGTTCTTCTCCCCCTGTAGCTGGAAGCGCCGCTCCACCCCTCGGTATCCTTGCAGCCCTTTTCGGATCGAGGCGACCGGAATCTCCAGCTCCAATCCGACGGCGATCGCCGCCAGAGCGTTCAGGACATTGTGCCGGCCCGGCACCGGGAGGGTAAAACGTCCGAGCGATTCGCCGTGAAAGCGCGCCTGAAAGGTCGTCTTCCAGGGCTGAAAGGCCATCTCCTCCGCGATCAGATCAAGATGGGTCCCTGTGCCGTATGTTAAATAGCGCTTCTCGACCTTGGGGATCAGCTCGGCGATCGCTCGGTCATCGCCGCAGAGGACCGCGAGCCCGTAGAACGGGACCTTGTTGATGAAGCTCAAGAAGGTCGCCTGGATCGCCTCGAACGTACGGTAATAGTCGAGATGCTCACGATCGATCGTCGTTACCACCGCCACCGTCGGCGAGAGCTTCAGGAACGAGCCGTCGCTCTCATCGGCCTCGGCCACCAGGAAATCTCCCTCCCCCTTTTTCGCGTGACCGCCGAAGCTGTTCACCTTTCCCCCGATCACCGCCGTCGGATCGAGCCCCCCTTCGGCCAGGACGGTCGCCACCATCGTCGTGGTGGTTGTCTTTCCATGCGCGCCGGCGACGGCGATGCCATACCGGAGCCGCATCAGCTCGGCAAGCATCTCCGCCCGCGGGATCACCGGGATCTTCTGCTGCCGCGCCGCGACGAGCTCGACGTTGTCGGAGCGGACGGCCGAAGAGTAGACGAGAACTTCCGCCCCTTCAATGTTGCGCGGATCATGCCCCACCTGGATGATTCCTCCCATCGACGCGAGCCGGCGGGTCTGCTCCGACTCCGCCCTATCCGATCCGCTCACCCGAAATCCCATGTTCAGGAGAATCTCCGCGATCCCGCTCATTCCGACCCCGCCGATCCCGACAAAGTGAATATGTTGAACTTTACGAAACATGGACCGATCCTAACCGTTGTTCCCGACCAACTGGTAGCACGCTTCCACAATCTCTTCCGCCGACCGGGGATGTCCCTGGCGGCGCGCCGCCTCGCTCATCTCGGAAAGCCGCTTCGGGTCGGAGAGAAGCGAGGTGATTCGCTCGGCCAATTTTCTTCCATCGAGGTCCCGATCCAAAATCATCTCCGATGCCCCGGCCGAAACAAAGGCCGCCGCATTTTTCTCCTGGTGGCCGGTGGCAAGCGGATACGGAACCAAGATCGACGGCTTCCCGACCGCTCCTAACTCCGAGAGGGTCCCGGCCCCCGCCCGGCTCACGACCAGATCGGCCGCGCCGTAGACCGCGGCCATGTCATGGATGAACGGTTCGACCCGGGCGGAGAGTCCCGAGCGTTCATAGGCCGCTTGGACCTCTTCCCAATCGCGCTTTCCGGTCTGATGAACGATTTGAAGCGAGCTCTTCATCTTCTCCAGATGGGGAAGGGCCGCCACCATCGCCCGGTTGATCGACTGCGCCCCTTGACTTCCCCCGAGAACCAGAAGGGTCTTCTTGTCGGGGCGGGTCGTCGATTTCGCATGGACGATCTCCGGCCGAACCGGCACGCCGGCGCGCAGAAATCGCTTCGCCTTCATATAGGCGCGCGACTCCTCGAAAGCGATCACCGCCAGATCGACCCAAGGGGCAACCAGCTTGTTCGCCAGCCCCGGCACCAGGTTCGGCTCCAGGATCACCCGCTTGATCTTCAGCAACACCGCCGCAAGCAGGACCGGCCCGGCGGCATACCCGCCGATCCCGATAACAAGC